>JALOTR010000256.1 GCA_025457805.1 Akkermansiaceae bacterium
ATCCTGCTGACGATCAACATCATCCTGCTGATCGTGGGGACTTTCATGGACATGACTCCCGCCGTGTTGGTGTTCACACCGATTTTCCTGCCGGTCGCGGTGGGCATCGGGATGGACCCGGTGCATTTCGGCATGGTCCTGATTGCCAACCTTTGCATCGGCCTCTGCACGCCGCCGGTGGGCACATGTTTGTTCCTCGGATGCAGCGTTGGAAAGTCCAACATTGCGAAGGTTTCCTGGGCGATGCTGCCGTTTTACGCGGCGATGTTGGTGGGGCTGATCATCATCACCTATTGGCCCTCCCTCTCGCTCTGGCTGCCCAAGCTCTTGAAAGTGATGGAGTGAGGCACCGGCCCACAAGCGGGCGGGATTCGCGGATATGGGATGGACGCGGCGGTTTCCGGCGCTTACACCACGCGCATGACCGTTCGCACCCGCTTCGCTCCCTCGCCCACCGGCTACCTCCATGTGGGAGGTGCCCGGACGGCTTTGTTCAACTGGTTGTTTGCCCGCAAACACGGCGGCACTTTCGTGCTGCGCGTGGAGGACACCGATGAGGCGCGCAACACGGACGAAGCACGCCAGGCGATCTTCGATGGCATGAACTGGTTGGGGCTCGATTGGGATGAAGGCCCGCAGCGCGGTGGAAACTTCGGCCCATACTATCAAAGCGAGCGCACGGCGATCTACGATGCCTGGTTCGCCAAGCTCGTGGCGGCGGACCGTGTTTACGAAGATGGTGGTGCCTGGCGATTCCGCTTCGAGCGTAAACCGATCACCATGCATGATCTCGTTTGCGGCGAAGTGACCATCGACTACCGCGATGAGTCCAACACGCCGGATATGGTGGTGAAACGTTCGGATGGTTCCTATGTGTTCCACTTTGTGAATGTGGTGGATGATCTGGAGATGGAAATTTCCCATGTCATCCGGGGCGAGGATCACCTGATGAATACGCCCAAGCACCTTCAACTCATCGAAGCCTTCGGCGGCAAGGCACCCCAATACGCGCACATTCCGCTCATCCTGAATGCGGATGCCTCCAAGATGTCGAAACGCGATGCCGGAGCCGCGGTGGGCGATTACCCAAGGCAGGGATTTCTGCCATCGGCTGTGGTGAATTTCGTGGCACTGCTCGGATGGTCTTCGAAAACAGATGAGGAAATTTTCACCATGGATCAATTGGTGGATCGGTTCTCGCTGGAAAACGTCAATCGCGCACCGGGCCGCTTTGATTTTGAGAAATGCAAGTGGGTGAGCCAGCAGCATTTGGCGGCACTCGACGATGCTGCCTATCATGATGCTGCTTCGGCTTATCTCGCCCACTATCAACCGGAATTCCATGCGAGACCGGAACTCATCCAACTGACTCGTGGAAAAGTCCGCCTCTTCAATGAGATCCCGGATTACGTCCGCCAGTGGCTGCCGGATGCGGTGATTGGATATGATGATGCGGAATTGATATCCAAAGTAACATCCAATCCCTTGGTGATTGAACATTGGCCTGCAATGGCGGAAGGACTGAAATCCACCCCGATGGATGCGGTGGATTTTCTCAAGCAGTATGCAGAGAGCCATTCGCTCAATCTTGGCAAGCTCATGTTACCGCTGCGCTACACGATTTCCGCCCAGAAGTCCGGCCCGGATCTGCTGCCTGCGATTTCCTTGTTAGGCGCAGCGGCGGCGGGTGAGCGAATGGAAAACTTCAGCAAGCAATTCATACAAGCCGCACAGGCATGAAGGCAGTTTACACCCTCGATGATCTCACAAGCCGCTCGGTTCTCGATGGGGGTTCATCCTCCCCTGCCCGCCTGGCGGTGCTTGGCTGGCCCATCGCCCATTCCGCCTCGCCGCGGATGCATCAGCCTGCCTTGGATGCAAACTCCATCGATGCCCGCTATATCCGTTTGGAAGTCGAACCAGGAAACATCCCGAAAGCGTTTGCGAGAATGCAAGAGCTGGGATTCATCGGTTGCAACGTCACGGTGCCCCACAAGCTCGATGCGATGGCGAATTGCACCGAAGTTTCCCTGCAGGCCCAGGCGCTGGGTGCGGTGAATACGGTGGTATTCGATGGAGATATCATTCGTGGTTTCAACACCGATGGGCCGGGCTTTCAAGCTGCTGTTGCCGATGACTTCGGAGCGGATCTCAAGGGCTTGAAAGTCGCCATCGCCGGTGCCGGTGGCGGAGCTGGACAAGCGATCGCCACCCAATGCGTGCTGGCAGGAGTGGCGAAGTTGGTTTTGATCAATCGCACGGTCGATAAGCTCGGTCCGCTTGCTGCCAGATTGAAGGAAATCGGAACAGAGAGTGAACTCATCACGCTCTCATTCGAAGATATCACATTGGCAGAGCATTGCCTCGATTGCGATCTCATCGTCAACACATCGTCCCTCGGCCTCAAAGCGGGCGATCCCTCGGTGCTGGACCGTTCCTGCCTGAAAGCCGGACAATCGGTTTATGATACCATCTATCAGCCACCGGTCACACCGCTGCTTGCCTTGGCGCAAGAAACCGGTTGCCGCACATCGAATGGACTTTCCATGTTGATCCATCAGGGAGCCCTTGCCTTCCAGCATTGGTTTCCCGGTTCTTCACCGCTCGAAGTGATGCGCAAGGCGCTTTCTCAGCGCGACTGATTTGGAGCTTCCACAGGCGCTTCGGATGCGGGAACCAAGGGCACCACGCCGGGATCCTCCACCGAATACCAATGGCAGCCGAGGACTTGGGTGATTTCAAATCGACGCTCCATGTCCACTTCCGTGCGTTTCACCCGCACCCGGACGCGGATCATGCCATCCGGATTGAGATCGGTGAGCTTGGAGCCGAACATTGTCTTTTTCTCACGCGCCAGTTTGAATCCCGCATCCAGCAACTGCCCGTTGCGGGTGCGGCGCGAAACCAGAAACTCCGGCGACTGGAAACCGGAATCCTCAGGCCGGCCGAAACGCGGGGCATACAACACGAGGCTGATGGCTTCCGCGTCCTTGCGCTCCTCCGCGAGACGTTCGCGTGCCAGCAGACGGAATTCCCCTTCGGATGCCTCGCTGCCGGCGAGAAACAAGGACCACGGATAATCGCTGAAGCGTGCAAAGTGGTCCCAATCGATCCGCCACTCGCCATTTTCCTCACGGAACACCACATCGTAGCGCCGTCCATCCGGAGTGGACCAAAGGGTTTCGATGGCTTTGCCATCCGGGAATTTCAACACCGAATTCCCCGCAGGCTGGAGCATCTGGGGATCAATGTTTGCCAGCGGATTCATGCTATAGAAACGTGCCATCCGGGATGCGGTGGTGACCGGAGATAACACGAATTGGTTGCGCTGCTCTGGAACACCGGCCTGCAGGAATCCGTTGAGCGCAGCTCCGCATTTCGGAAGATGATCGTCGAGAAACATCATATCTTCATCGGATACCACTTCCTGTTTTTTCTCCGATACCGGAGGCGGCAGATCTTTGGGAGCGTCCACATGATACATCTTCCTCGCCCCGATCACGATGAGTGCGAGCACGGCAGACCATCCGAGCACCAGCTTGAGCATGAGATGGTTGTTCTTGCGCTTGCGGACGCTGCGCTTGCCACGTGCATCCTCGGCCGTGGAAGTGCTTTCGGAAGCGGCGGGAATTTCCACTTTATTGACGATCACCTGGGCCTCCATGAAGCCGGTGGATGGATCCACCCCGCAATTCAGACATAGGCGTTTGTCGTCATCCCCTGCCTTGGATTGGAACAGGGAACCACAACGTCCGCAGTGGAACCAAAACTTGTCGTGCTCGCTCACTGGAAGGAGGTCTTAGGGGGTAATCCAGTCCTTGTGAAGCATCTCTTCCACAAGCCATTGGTTGGGAAGCCCTCCACCCGGCGGGCGGGCCAGCTTGAGGGTGACTTTCTTTTTCTCCTGCGCCTCGTCGATGATGGCCCCCTTGCTCAGGACTCGGCCGAGATCGGCATCCACCTGGCTTCCCCGCAGGGTGTAAGCCCAGATGGCCTGCTCGCCGTCGGGCGAGTAAAGCTGAAAACTCTGATATTCCAGCTCCGGAAACACATCGGTGTAAAACCCGGAGGGCGAGGCAAGCGCGCGCACTTCCGAGGTATCGCCGGAGCCCTTCGTCATTTCGTCAAAATCCGCCGTGGAATAACCCGTCGTGGCCTTCCAATCGAGATGGAGTTGCCCGTCCTTGAGCGCAAGGTAGGCGCTGAAAGAAGAGAAATCCGGCAGCAGTCCCTCAAGAATGCCGAATGCCTGGCCTTTTTGGTCGAAAACAAACCAATTGAGTCCCGATGAGGGATTCCAGTCGGCTGGAGCAATGGGTGCCCATTCCTTCCCGCGAACCAATGGTTCCACACTCTGGATATCCCGCAACAAGGGCAGCACATCGTCCACCAGCCTCGCAGTCGCGAATTTCCGGAACATCTGGGTAGCCTCCGGTTGCCGGGCGAGCATGTCCTGAATCGCTACGATCTCCTCGACGTTGTCATCGGTTTCGACGACCAATTCCATCTCATCGCGGCGTTCGGCATTGGCCTGGTTGATTTTCGGCAGCATCACAAGCGAGGCGATCACCACCCCCGCCACGGTGACCGAAATGGCAGCAATCCAGCGGATCGAAAACCGGCTGGCCCTGCCCCATTCGCGGCCTTCGCCCTGGCGCTCCTTTGCCCCGGGATTTTCCGGCGGTTTTTCATGAAATGTGAGTTGTCGCGGCATCCGCGGTGCCGCCGGTTCTTCCGGATCGAGGCGCACCACCGATCCATCGATTTCCTGAACTTCGAGCCTCACCTCGGGTTCGTCCGGCAGGCGACGCTGGATGTTGGAATCGATCCGCAGCCCCTCGTCGCCCGACCCTCCCTGGGCGGCAGTTTCCTTCGGCCGCTTTGGAGGCAGGACGGCAGCCGGCAAGGTCGTCGGGACCTGCTCCACGACTTCATCCACGACGATGGGTCCCGTCAGACAGCCTTCCACGTCTCCCCAAGCATCATCCGGGGAAACGTCCGGAACATGGTTGTTGGGATCGGCGAGACTGGGATTCATCAGGGATACGGAACAGGTGAGAGAGTGGCCCGGGATGGGCATTGAGGCAAGCGGCTTTGGGTCTAATCTGCCGCCATCCCTCGCGCGAGCGCCTCGTCCATCGCCTGCTCGACCAAACGGGCCGCAATCGCCTCAGTGGCTGCATCCAGCCGCTGCACCGCCTGCTTGAGGGGCGTCGCCGCACCGCTTGCAAGAGCAGCCTTCACAGCCTCCACCGCAGACTCGATTTCTCCCCGCTCCTCGTCCAGCGCCAGTCCCTGCGCCAGCACGGCCTCCACCGCCGGGAGCAATTCCTCCGCCTTCAACTTCGCCTCGGTGAAAACCCGCTCCGCCA
>JALOTR010000257.1 GCA_025457805.1 Akkermansiaceae bacterium
GAATGATTTGTTTGAGCGTTGTCGCGATCGCTTCGGAGCGAAGCGCAAGAGCGGTGCGCGGAAGATGCGAGGGCGGGCAGGGGCTGCGGCGGATCTGATCTGGACCGCGCGGGACTTGCGGAAGGGAATCCAGTAGAATCCGCAATCCGCAAGCAAAAGGGATCTCAAGGCGTCTCTGACTCATCTGGTAAGAATCTGATGGTTGCGGATCTTTGACTCATTGTTCGACAATGGAGCAGATCAAGTGGCCGGAATGCCACTGCGAATTCTCTATCCATCATTCACCCAATTCCGCAGCAAGGGTTGCAACTATTGGCTTCTCATGAAATGGGTTTGGCGTTCGAGGTGGGCTTCTAATGCCAAGAAAAATGATATGTGAACCGGATTTAGGGTCAGTCGAGAGGCAAACGAAAAAACAGCAAGCGCGGAACTGATAAAATGTGTCTTTTATAATCAAATCTTCGAAATTTTCGGAGGGAGATTGGGATAGGGCTTCATGCTTCAAGGCTTGGGACGGGGGCTTTGGAGCGGTGTTCGGAGCGGTATTGGCTGGCGGTTTGATCCATGTGTCGGCGGAACTGGCGGGCGAAGTCCGAGTGATCGTAGAATCCGCATTCGAGAGCGATGGTGGTGAGTGGTTGATTGGTGCGTGCAAGAAGTTCGCACGCGGCGATGAGGCGCATGCGGATGAGATAGTCGCGCGGGGTCATTTGGAAGGTGGCGCGGAATTTCCGTTCGAATTGGCGCACGGACATCCCGGCCATTTTAGCGAGTGAAGGCAGATCGAGCTTATCGCGGAAGCAGGTTTTCAGGTGATCGGCGACGGTGGCGAGTTCGAGGTAGGGAAGCATGGCTGCGCGTTGGGCCTCGTAGCTGCGAACGGTTCCGCAAAGGCCACAGACCTTACCTTCGTTGTCGATGAGCGGCAGTTTGTCGGTGATGAACCACTCCGGTTTCCCATCGCGGTTGGGAAACAACTCGATGAGGCCGAGCATGGGTTTGCCGGTGCTCATGACGCGTTCGTCATCGCGACGGTATTTGGCGGCAAGTTTGGACGGAAAAATCATGCTGTCTGTCAGTCCGGCGATCTGGGTTTCCGAAGTGAATCCACACCGTTTGACGAAAGCGGGATTTCCCGCCATGAGCCGGCCTTCACGGTCTTTGGCGAAAAAAAGAGTGCCGGGAAGGTGGTCGAAGAGATGCCGGAACTGGCCGGGCATGAGGCGGTTCGTCCATTGCTGACGGTGGAAGTCCGGGGTCATCTGGCGGAATGATACACAAAGCGCCCGTAATCCTACAAGCGGAAGATTGATCCTTCGTTCATAGTGAAAGAAGCTTCATTCACCGACTGTTTCCTCAATCACGGTTGTTTCCCGCATGAAAAAAATCCTTCTTATTCCCTTGGCGCTGCTTGCTGTGGCGTTCGCATTTTCACAAACCCAGAAATTGCCCCGCCCGGACGCGCGAAGGGTGGAGGTTCTTTTCGTGGGTGCGCCGACTGCCAACCATCCGGGGCATGATCCGGTGGAGCGTTATCGCATCCTCCGCAAGAGCCTTGGCACGGCTGGAATTGATTTCGCCTATACCGAGGATCTTGCCGACCTGCGGCGGGATGTGCTGGACCGCTATGATGCGGTGATGATGTATGCGAACTGGAAGCAAAACGAGGAGATGGATCCGGCGCAGGAAAAGGCCCTGATCAGTTATGTCGAGGATGGTGGTGCGTTTCTTCCGATCCATTGTGCGTCCGCATGCTTTGGCAAATCCGACGCGTTCATCAAGCTGGTGGGGGGAAGATTCAAGTCGCATGGTGACGGCGTTTTCCGCACCACGATCACGGCACCGGATCATCCTGTAATGAAGGGTTTCGAAGGATTCGAGACTTGGGATGAAACTTATGTACATGATCGCCATGGTGATGACCGGACCATTCTTCAGCGCCGCGAGGAAGAGCCTTGGACCTGGGTTCGCAAGCAAGGCAAGGGCAATGTTTTCTATACAGCCTACGGGCATGACATGCGTTGTTGGGGTCAGTCATCATTTCACGAACTCCTCCGCCGGGCCATCCTGTGGAGCGTCGGTGCGGAAGTGCGTGCGAAGTTGACGGCTTTGAAACTTCCCGAACTCGAAACCGAGGAGGTGCTGCTTCCGGGTTACAAGCTCCGCAAAGCCATAACAAAGGCGCAAAAACCCCTGGCTCCCGCCGAGTCGATCAAGCTCGCCAACGTGCCTGCGGGATTCGAGCTTTCCCTGTTCGCCAGCGAGCCGGACATCGTCAATCCCATTCATATCGCATGGGATCATCGCGGCCGCGCCTTCGTGGTGGAGACGGTGGATTATCCAAACAACCTCCAAGCGGGAAATCTGGGCCACGACCGCATCCGCGTCTGCGAGGACACGGATGGGGATGGCAAGGCGGACAAGTTCACCTTGTTTGCAGACAAGTTATCCATTCCCACCTCTGCGGTCTTTGCCAATGGTGGCTTGATTTGCACCAATGGCACCCAGATGCTGTTTCTCAAAGATACCAATGGCGATGATGTGGCGGATGAGCGCAAGGTGCTCTTCGATGGATTCAGCATGGGCGATACCCACGCCGGTCCTTCCAATCTCCTCTATGCGCCGGACAACTGGATTTATGCCACGGTGGGTTATTCCGGCTTCGACGGCACGGTGGGTGGCGAGAAACACAAGTTCAGCCAGGGTGTTTTCCGTTTCCGTCCGGATGGCAGCAAGCTGGAGTTCCTTCAAAGCACCACCAACAACACGTGGGGACTGGGTTTCACCTCGGACTTTGATCTGATGGGTTCCACGGCGAATGCCAACCCGTCGTGGTATTTCACGTTTCCCAAGTCGCTCTATGAATCCGCCGGAATGCAGGCACCGCGCACACCCCGGGCGGATGACAATCCGAAATTCTTCCCCAGCTCGATGGATATCCGCCAAGTGGATGTGCACGATGGTTATACCTCCGCAGCGGGCCATGGATTCTATACGTCCACACGTTTTCCTGAAGAGTGGCGTGAAAAGGTGGCGATGGTGACGGAGCCTACAGGCAAGCTTGTGGGTTTGTTTGAAGTCAGCCGCACCGGTGCCGGATACAAGTCCCGCCATCTTCCCAATACCTTGTTTGACAGCGCGGATGCATGGTCTTCTCCTGTGTTTGCGGAAACTGGGCCTGACGGTTCGATCTGGATCTGCGATTGGTATAACATCATCATCCAGCACAACCCGACGCCCAAGATGGATTCTGCCGGCATGGATGCCGTGACGGGACGCGGCAATGCCTATGAAACGCCGCTGCGTGATACGAGTTATGGCCGCATCTATCGCGTTTATCCCAAGAACACCGCGGACGATCGCAAGCCTGATCTGGACATCGCCGATCCCGGCACCTTGATTGCCGGGCTGTCCCATGAGAACCTCTTCTGGCGTCTTCAATCCCAGCGCCTGTTGGTGGAAACCAAAGCCATCGGCGCTACGGCCAAATTGAAGGAGCTGGTCAAAGGAAACAACGCTGCTGCCATGCATGCCTTCGGCGCATTGAGCGGTCTCGGCGCATTGGATACCGATACCGTGGCTACCGGGCTCAAGTCCGAGCATCGCGGGCTGCGGCGTCAGGCCATTTCCCATCCTCTTGCAGAGCCTTTGTTGGTGGCGAATTTCTCCAAGGATGAAGCCATCTTTGCGGCGGATGCGCGCGAACTCGCGGAGGTCCTTGCTGCGCTTGCCCGACTTGCGCCTTCGGACGATGTGGGTGCCTTGCTCTATCAGACGATGGTGAAAAACCGTGAGTCCTTGTTGAAGGATGCCACGCTCAGTGATGCATGGCAGATCGCGGCGAGGCGGCATGCGAAAGGTGTGTTGCTGGGTGGTTCCGAGACCACTGTGGCGACGGCTCCTCCTCCGCCGAATTTGTTGCCGAATGCCAAATTTGAGGAGGCCGGTCCTGCCGGATGGTCGCTGAGGAATTATGTGGTGGAAGACCGCTCCAAGGTCAGCATGCAAGTCACACCCGGCGGGCGCAGTGGCAATTGCCTGATGATCCGCGCGGATGCCCGGGCGGACGTTGGCGCTGGTGCCGAGGTGAAAGTGAAACCCAACACCCGCTATCGCTTCGGCGCCTGGGTCCGGACCGAGAAACTCGAAAAGAAAGGCGGCGAGGGAGCCATGCTCAACATCCATGGCACGGATGCCAAAACCAAGTCAATCGCCGGTGACACCGGATGGACGGAGCTGAGCGCCGAGTTTGAAAGCGGTGGCGAAACCAGCGTCCTCATCCACTGCCTCTTCGGTGGCTATGGAGGAGCGACGGGCACGGCATGGTGGGATGATGTTTATCTCCAGGAAGTTTCACCGGGCGATGGCAGCTCCGTGCTTCTTCCCATCGCATCCCACTTCGGAGCGAATGCTTCGCCGGCGGATGTGCAATCCCTCGCCAATGTGCTTTCTTCGAGAAAAGATGACTTCTCCAAGGAAATTCTTGCCCGCATCCAGACCAGGCCGGTTGCCGCGAAGCCCGTGGAACGCAAGCACAAGCCGGACCCTGCCATCCATGCGCGCGGCCTTGCTATTTATAACAAAACCTGCATCGCCTGCCATGGTCCGGAAGGCAAAGGCGTGCCTGGTGCATTTCCTCCGCTCGATGGTGCTCCCATGCCGGTGGGCGATCCCTCGATTCCCATCCGTATCATCATGCATGGTCTCCAAGGTCCCATCGAAGTGCTGGGCCAGAAATACAATGTGCCGATGGCCGCGCTGGGTGAACTCAAAGATGCGGAAATCGCCGATGTCCTGACTTATGTGCGCCAGTCCTGGACCAACGATGCCTCCGCGGTCGATGAGAAAACGGTGAAACAAGTCCGCGCCAAGTATGCCTCCCGCAAAACGCCTTGGACCATCGAGGAGTTGAAATGATCCGTTTGAAGGTCCGATTGCAGCGCCAAAAAGAAGCGTTTACCCCGGCAGGGGAATCCGCTTCAATGGCGCTGTGATGATTGCAAAAACCGTTCTTGCCGCCGCCTTGTTTGCATCTTCGTTGACAGGTGCGGAACCCATGTCGCCCATCGATCCATCCACCTACAAAGCACCGGTGAGAGTGGCTTGCATTGGCGACAGCATCACCCAGGGATCCGGCGCGGCGAAGGGCCAATCCTATCCCGCGCAGCTCCAGAAACTGCTGGGTGCTTCGTGGGAAGTCGGCAACTTCGGCGTGAGCGGACGCACCTTGCTCAAGAAGGGTGATTTTCCGTATTGGAAGGAAAAGGCCTATCAGAAGGCACTCCAGTTCAAGCCGGACGTCGTCATCATCATGCTCGGCACCAATGACACCAAGCCCCAGAACTGGAAACAC
>JALOTR010000258.1 GCA_025457805.1 Akkermansiaceae bacterium
CGAAGCCATCGAAAAAGCCAACAACACCCCCTTCGGACTCAGCGCCGGCATCTGGACCGACAAAGGCTCCAAGATCCTCATGATGGCCTCCAAACTCAAAGCCGGTGTGGTCTGGGCAAATACCTATAACAAATTCGATCCCTCATCACCCTTCGGCGGTTACAAGGAATCCGGCTTCGGCCGGGAAGGAGGCAAGCATGGGTTGATGGACTATGCGCAACTTCGTTAGAGACCCAAGACTTCAAGACACAAGACGCAAGATGAAGAATTCAGATTCCACAGGGACCAGATTCGAAGACATAAGTCTTCCTCTTGCATCTTGAAGTCTTGCGTCTTGCGTATCTACCCCAAAATTTTCCCATGACACTCAAAATCACCAAAACCCCCAAGTGCTATGTCGGCGGGGCCTTTATCCGTTCCGAGTCCGGACGCGTGACGCCGCTCACGGATGCGGCGGGAGATTTCCTCTGCAACATCCCGCTTTGCACCAAGAAGGATCTTCGCAATGCCGTGGAAGCGGCTGCCAAGGCAGGCTCCGGTTGGGCGAAACGCAGTCCTTACAATCGCGCCCAGATCCTTTATCGCCTCGCAGAGATGTTGGAAGCCCGCGCGGATGAAATGGCAGCCTTCACCAGCGCCTCGGAAGTCCGTGCCACCATCGATCGCATCGTCCACTTCGCCGGTTGGGCGGACAAGTATGAACAAGTGCTGGGCAGCGTGAACCCGGTGGCATCCTCTCATTTCAACTTCACCGTCACCGAGCCCATCGGCATCGTCGGCGTGATTGCGCCGGATGAGGCTCCATTGTTGGGATTGATGACCCTGATTCTCCCTATCATCGCCGGAGGAAATTCCGTCGTTGCACTCGCTTCCACCAAGTCGCCTTACCCCTCCATTCTGTTAGGTGAAATGCTTGCCACCAGCGATCTGCCCGGCGGCGTGGTCAATCTTCTCACGGGCGAACGCAAGGACATGCTCTCCACCTTCGCCACCCACGAACACATCCGCGCCCTCGCCGCTGCGGTGGACCAGGCCGATGGCACCCTTCTCCAACAAGGTGCCGCAGCCAGCGTGAAGCGGGTGAAACTTTTTGCCACCGACACCGATTGGTCCTCCTCAGACCACGATTCCCCCTACCCCATCCGCGACTTCACGGAGGCCAAAACCGTCTGGCACCCGATCGGGGCCTGAACGGGGCGTCGATATCCTATCGGCTGTTTCCAGCCGACATTTTGTCGGCCGAACCTCGATGGACAGAATGTCCACTGGAAATAGCGTTCAGAATGAACGCGCTCCTCATTCCGCACATTCCCATGGCCAAAGGCCGGCATCCTGCCTACAAGCATGGATGCATTTGGAACAAGGGCAGGTTTGGAAAAAAGGAGACAGCTACCTGCGCATCGTGACGTGGGAACGCATGGCCATCGAATACAAGGAAATGGCCGATCTCGAATCCAAGGAAGGCACGCTGCACCGGGTGACCAAGAAGGAATTCTGTCGCATGCTCAAAGGGGCCACCCTTCATGTGCCAGAGCCCAAAACTCCAAAGGAAGATTCCTGAAACAGGCATCCGCATCCGAGCGTTTCATTGCGGAACTCATTTTGTAACCCCATGCGATCCCTCATCCTGCTCATCGGCTCACTCATCACTGCAACAGCAGCGGAGCGCCCGAACATCGTCTTCATCTTCTCGGACGATCATGCGCTCCAGGCCATCTCGGCCTACGGCGGTCGCTTCAAGGACATTGCTCCCACGCCCAACATCGACAAGCTCGCCAAACAAGGTGCCATCTTCGAGCGATCCTACTGCACCAACTCCATTTGCGGTCCCTCGCGTGCCGTCATCCAGACCGGCAAGCATTCCCATATCAATGGTTTCATCGATAATGACAATGGCCGTTTCGATGGTTCGCAGCCGACCTTCCCGAAGTATCTGCAGAAAGCCGGATATCAAACCGCCATCATCGGCAAATGGCATCTCGTCACCCAGCCGCAAGGTTTCGATCATTGGGAAATCCTGCCCGGACAAGGGAGTTATTACAATCCGGATTTCATCCAGAAGGATGGCGGCACCAAACGGTTTCCGGGATACTGCACGGACATCATCACCGACAAGGCGTTGGACTGGCTGAAGACCGGTCGTGACAAATCAAAGCCCTTCGTCCTGATGTGCCAGCAAAAGGCGCCGCACCGCAATTGGTCGCCCGCCGAACGCCATTACAAACTGTTTGATGGCATGGACATGCCCGAGCCGGAAAGCTTGTTCGATGATTACTCCGGCCGCAGCAAGTTGCTTGGTGAACAGCAGATGACCATCGCCCGCCACATGATGTGGGCAAATGACAGCAAACTCCCCGGCAAACCGCGCAATGACACCTTCCTCGGCGGAGCCAACGGCGAATTCATGCGAATGGATCCGGAACAGAAAAAAGCCTATGAAGAGGCCTATCGTTCGGAAAACGAAAATCTCCTCGCCCGACTGGAAGCAGGCAGCATCGATGACAAGGAACTCACCCGCTGGAAATACCAAAGATATATCAAAAACTATCTCCGCTGCGTCCGCGCTGTGGACGAGGGCGTGGGCAAGTTGCTCGATTATCTGGACGAATCCGGTCTCGCGGAAAACACCATTGTCATCTATAGCTCGGACCAAGGCTTCTATCTCGGCGAGCACGGATGGTATGACAAGCGCTGGATGTTTGAAGAATCCCTCGCCATGCCTTTCCTCATCCGTTGGCCCGGCGTGGTGAAACCCGGTACCCGCTCGCAGGCTCTCATCCAGAATCTCGACTACGCCCCCACTTTCCTGGATGCCGCCGGTGTAGAGGTTCCGTCTGACATGCAGGGCCGCAGCCTGCTGCCGGTTCTCAAAAACGAAGGCAAGGCTCCGGCCGATTGGCGAAAGGCAATCTATTATTCCTATTCCGGCGAACGCACCCACAACGTCGCTGCCCATGACGGCGTGCGCAACGATCGCTACAAACTCTTCCATCTGCCCAAAACCGATGAGTGGCAGTTGTTTGACCTCGAAAAAGATCCGCAGGAACTCAAGAGCGTGCACGCCGAATCAAGTTATGCCCCGGTCCTTGCGGAAATGAAGACAATCTATCAGAATCTGCGCCAGCAATATCGAGTCAAGTAAGCCCCTGGGAGCGCTGAGCCCCAGCTCGGCGCGGCTTCCAACGAAGCAGGCATCTCGTTAAAGTCTCGCAGACCTCTACGATCGGCCGATATCACGATCGCCCCGTGCATGAGGGGCCAATGGAAAGCGCAATAGCTCGGAACATGGGCTTCTCATGCGCATCGGCGATCGGATATCGCCGCTCCTTGAATGGAGCTCAGTCGCGTTTCTCCTGCACCCAATGGGCCATGGCCATCAGGCGGCTTACTCCGGGGAGTCCGGTGGTGCCGGTGAGAGCGCTTGCCTGATCGGCGATTTCCACGCGCCGCCCTTCGGACCAGAGTCCGGCGCGTTCGCGGAAGAGGGCGAGCGCGCGGGTTTCGTCTGCCGTGAGCCCCACTGGCAGCGGCACTGGAGCCATCGGCGGCGGCGCGGCGGTGACGGGGCTGGATGGGATGCGATCGTAAACCACCACCGTCCCGGCCGCGAGGTCGCCGAGGCGTTGGAAACGTTTGGAAGCGAGGCAACTGGTGATGCCGAACGCATACGTGAAAAGCGGCATGCCATCGACGAAGCGCATGAAATTCCGAATCACTGCCTGGCCGAAGGTGATCGGCGAACCGGTCGATTGCACCACGCGCAATCCCACCGCGCGCTTGCCGGGCGTGGCACCGCGTTTGCCTGCCTCGAAAATGACCGGATAGATCCAATCCAGAAGAAACCACGCCAGCAACATCAGTCCGCCAGCGACCTGCCCACCCACAGCTACCCCGGCGAATGCCATGCCGATGCCCACAATCATCAGAACCGCCGCACGGATCAGGAAATCAATCAGATAGGCCCCCGCCCGCGGCATCGGCCCGGCCATGCGCAGCCGGATTTCCACGCCCTCGGCGAGTTCCACCGATTGCAGGGTATCGAGCTTTTCCAAATCAGGCATGGCAGGGAGAAAATATGGAGAATCGCGAAAAGGTAAAGGAAAGCATTCAACCACTGAATCACTGAGAACCACTGGATGAACTGATTTTTCAAAGGTTTGGAATCTCTTCAGTGATTCAGTGATTCTCAGTATCTCAGTGGTTCATCCGTGCCCGCTTTCGCCTCGCAGGCTCTATCTCCAATGCCTGGGAATTTCCCAGGATTGGAGCTGGGACGGGAGTGTGGATTTCAATTGATCGAGGGTGAAGCCGGGAAGGAGTTCAACTTCGGCGGCGATTTCCTCGAATCGTTCGGGATCGCTGCTCGGGATGCCGAAGACACGGACGCGGCGGACCAAGCCGGTGGCGAGAATGGCGGCCTCGACTTTGGCAGGGCTCACCTTGCGGCCGGCGACGTTGATGGCAGAGCCGGTGGTTTTTGTTAGATATAAGTTTTGATTTTCATCCACCGAACAAAGATCCCGCGTGAGATACATGCCTTCGCCTAACAGATCATCGGCGCGCGGGGCGTCGTATGCGCTGGCAACGGCGGCGCTTTTGACCAGCAGGCGGCCATCGGCTTGCAGTGAGAGATTTACTCCGTGGAGCGGTTTTCCTAACAGATCTCCGGACGGGCGTGGCACGCTGGTGGCATCATAGGCAATGCCGCCGCATTCGCTGGCACCGTAGAAGTTATGGATTTTGAGCCCTGCATCGGCGTGGACTGCGATTTCCAGGTCGAGCACCAACGGTGCTCCGGCGGAGAGGGCGAGATGGATGGGAGTGCTGCGGAGGATGCCCGACCGATGCCAGGCACGCCACATTGATGGCACGGCCGCCACCACGATCGACTCATGCGGACGGCAAGCCTCCTCGACCACCCGCGGGAAGGGCACTGAAACGAGGACGAGCGGCACGCCATGCAGGAGCAGGGGCAGCACGAGATTGGAGAATCCATACGAGTGCGCCATGGAGACCACCGCAAGATTCGGCACTTCCGGTGTGAGCTGCATGGTGGAGGAAATTTGATCCGCGTCTGCGATGATTTGCTCTGCGGTGAGAAAAATCCCGCGTGGCACGCCGGAGGCACCGGGCGTGTACTTCACCAAACGGATATCCGGTCCTGGATGGCGCTGGAGCATGGGCTCGGGCGCGTCTTTTTCCACGGGAATCACCGCCTGCCCATCGCGCCAGGCACGCAGGATCTCCACAATAAACGAGGCTCCCCCGGTTCGGGCGATCACGGGCGAGTGTGCAACTGGCCGCGTGGCAAGGGCACACCTCACTCTTCACCGC
>JALOTR010000259.1 GCA_025457805.1 Akkermansiaceae bacterium
CTTGAAAATCCAGTGCATCAGCTCGACCGCGGCATGCAGCAGTGGCGCGCCCTGCTCGCGCTCGGCAATGGCGGCCCATGGGGCGTGGGCCTCGGCAACGGAGTGGAGAAATTCGGCACACTCACCTTCGCCCACATCGATTTCATCTTCCCCGTCGTCGGTGAGGAGTTCGGCCTTCGCGCCACGCTTCTCGTCGTGTTCTGTTATGTGCTCATCGCCGTTGCCGGTTGCGGCATTGCCATGCAGGCCAACAACATGTTCAACCGCTGCGTCGCCCTCGGCCTCACCTGCGTGATCGTGGTGCCTGCCATGGTGAACATCGGCGTCACCACCGCCATGCTTCCCAACGATGGCTTGCCGCTGCCCTTCGTGAGTTATGGCGGCACCAGCCTGGTCTTCAGCCTCGCCGCCGTAGGCATGCTCGTCGGCATCCACCGCCGCTCGCACGCCCGCGTCGCCCAGGAGTTCCCACTCACCAAGCAAACCCGCCTCGCTGTGAGGCTTTGACCGATCCATTCCGGATTCCTCTTCCCATCCCGCCCGACCGTCATGTTTACCAAACGCCATGGCCCGCCGGGATCGCCGCCCGCCACGCTGCTCCCCCACCTTGTCGATGGCAAGGTCCGCAAGCCGAGCGTGCAGGTCATCGAGTATGACCGCGAGCATTTCGTCGAACGGGATGTCACCGATCTCAAGGAATTGGCGACTCATCTCGACAACAGCAAGGTGACATGGATCAACATCGATGGCCTCGGCGATGTCGAGGCCCTCACCTTGCTGGGGGAAAAATTCAAACTTCATCCGCTCGCCCTTGAGGATGTGCTCAACACCGGCCAACGCCCGAAGGTCGAACTCACAGCGGACTATGTTTTCATCGTCGCGCAAATGGTCTATCAGGACAAGGCGCGCACCATCTGTGGCGAGCAGGTGAGCGTGTTTTTCGGCAAGAATTTCCTCATCACCGTGCAGGAGGAAGGAACCTACGATGTGTTTGATCCGGTGAGGGAACGCATCCGCACCGGCCGCGGGGCGATTCGCAAGGTGAAGGCGGACTATCTGGCCTATGCCTTGCTCGATTCCATCATCGATCATTATTACCCGGTGCTTGAAGCCGTCGGCAACGATATCGAGGAACTGGAGGATCAACTCCTCAACAAGCCCTCCCGCGAGATGATGCACAGTCTTCACGAATACAAACGCAGCCTCACCCAGATGCGACGCTTCGTCTGGCCGCTGCGCGATGTGGTCAATGGCATGCTGCACGATCCCTCCGGTTATATCACGCCACCCACCAAGGTGTTCCTGCGCGATTGTTATGACCACACGGTCCAGCTCATGGACCTTGTGGAAAGTTACAAGGAACTCACCACCTCGCTGATGGAACTCTATCACTCCAGCGTCGGCTTGCGCACCAATGAGGTGATGCGGGTGCTCACGGTGATCACTTCCATTTTCATCCCGCTCACTTTCATCGTCGGCGTCTATGGCATGAACTTCGCCCCGGAAACCGCCGACGGCAAAAAACTCCCGCTGAACATGCCGGAACTCTATTCACCCTACGGCTACCTCATCGTCATGGCCCTGATGGCCCTCATCGCCATCGGGCAGTTGATCCTCTTCCGAAAAATGAAGTGGCTCTAAACCCGGGAGCGCTGAGCCCCAGCTCGGCGCGGCCCCACCTTCGGTCATCATCGCAGCGAAAACGAACCGCAGATAAGACCAAACCGATAAGCATCGCCACCCCCCCAAAAAGATTCGTCAGATTCGTAAGATTCGTGGTGCCTTTTTCTCGCTCCAAGCTTCACCCCAGAAACCCCTCCGCCGCCTTGCGATGCGCGTCCTTCTTCGCATCCGGCATTTTCTCCCAGGTTCTCACCATCATCGACAGCCGCGGATTTCTGAGGAAAAACTCGGAATGATCGCCGATAAAGGTCCAGAACAGCCCATCCCATATCTCACACCACGGCCCTTTGCTTTCGTCGGACATCTTGAGGATGTAGTTGGAACCGGAAAGATAAGGTTTGGTAGTGAAAGTGCCGCCATCGGCAAACTGCGACATGCCATAAACATTGGGAACCATCACCCAGTCATAGGAATCCACGAACATTTCCATGAACCAGCGATACACATCATCCGGGCGGAATCGGCAGAGCAGCATGAAATTTCCGAGAACCATCAATCGCTCGATGTGATGACAGTAACCATCCGTCAGCAGTTGCCGGATGACACGGTCCACTGGCGGGATGCCGGTGCTGCCATCATAAAACGAAGCGGGAAGCGGGCGATCGAATTTCCAGAAATTGCGCGTGCGGATTTCCACACCACGGAATTGATAGATGCCGCGCATGAACTCCCTCCAGCCGATGACTTGCCGGATGAATCCTTCCAATGAATTCATCGGGATCTTCTTCCGTTTGGCCATCACGCGGTCGATCACCTCCTGAGGATCGAGGAGTCCAATGTTGAGCATTGGGGTAATGGCCGAGTGATGCAGATAAGCAAATTCAGTCGAGATCGAATCTTCAAAGATCCCGAAGTGCTCCATGCGCTCTTCGATAAAGCGGTCCAGCCAAACTTCCGCATCCGCACGTGTGACCGGCCAGCGGAAATGCCGGGTCGATCCTGGGTTGTCAGGAAAATGCTTCTCCACATAAGCCGCCGCTTCCCGGGTGAAGGCATTGGCCGGACAGACAGGTTCCATTGGAGGAACATATTTCTTGGGCAGCTTGGCGCGGTTTTCGGTATCGAAGGACCACTTGCCTCCAACAGGCGATCCATCCTCTTCCAACAAAAGATTCATGCGCTTCCGCTGGGCCTCGTAGAACTTTGCCATGAAGGGCTTCTTCTTGGATCCGATCTGCGTTTCAAGAAAGCCCCGGGGCGTCAGGAAGTTGGGAGACTCATGGATCACCAGTTCCGGACCCAGCTTGCGGATGCGTTTCATCAACATATCATCCACCGGATCCACGAGATGGAGCTGCGTTGTGCCCTTGGGGAGTTTGAGGGCATCGGAGAATTCCACATAACTCACGCGATGCCCCTGTGCCTTGAGGTCGGCGGCATAAGCCTTCATCGATGCGCGATGCAGCATCAACTTCTGCCGGTGCATGGCAGCGGGCCAGCGCGCGTCCGTTCCGAAGAATAGCGGTTCCTCGATGAGATGGATGGCGCGGCCTTTGGCGACCGCCGGGTGCTTCGCAAAAAGCTGGTGCGGATAGATGAGGGTGATTTCCATAACTCCTCAGAAAGTGCGCACCGAAGAAAGCCCACCGTCCGGCCGCAGGATTTGCCCGGTCATGAACTTCGAGGCATCGGATAGAAGGAAACAAACCAGCGCCGCGATGTCGGACGCATCGCCCACCTGTTGGAGTGGATGACGTTTTCCAGCAGCCTCGCGTTTTACATCCGAGTTGAGCAGGTTTCCAGCAAGCGGCGTGTTAGTAAGTGAAGGCGCGATCGCATTCACCCGAATCTTCGGTGCGAACTCCGCCGCCAACGATTTTGTCAGCCCCTCCACCGCACCCTTTGCGGCGGAAATCGACGCATGGAAGCCCATGCCCTGATCCACGGCGATGGTGGAGAACATCACAATCGAAGCCGCCGGCGCAGCCTTGAGCGCAGGCAGCGCATTCTGGATCACCGCCGCCGCTCCCAGGCAGTTGATGCGGAAGTCCTGCAGAAAATCCTCCGCCGTGAGCCGATTGAAGGGCTTGAGCGAGATGCTCCCGGGAAAATAAACCAAACCATCCAGCACGCCCGGCAACTCAAGAGGAGCAGGCGACAAGGCATCGAATGGCTGCACCGCAATCCCAAGCTCGGCCAGCGCCTGCGGACTGCGGGCCGCCGCAACAACATGATCTCCCTGCGCCTGCAATTGGCGCACCGTCGCAAGGCCTATCCCGGAATTTCCTCCGATCACTAAAATGGTTTTGGGCATGGCGGAAAGTGATCGGCAATCGTTGCCGGTCAAGGTAGTCTGGAATTTTTCCTCTTTGCACCTTGATCCGCCTTCTGCCTCGCGACTCCTCTTTGCTTGCTGCGGAATGAATTCCGCGCTCCTTTTTTGGGGAAAACGGGGTGAACTTTTTTCTAAGGAATGGCGGATTTGTGTGTCATGATTCCTGACATGAAAACCTTGGCCTGCCTTTGCTTTGCCGTCATCTTCGCCACCAAGATCATGGGACAGGATGTGGAAGCACTTCGGAAAGAAAGCGAAAAACTCGGCGAGCGCGGCCTTTGGCGGGACGCCGTGACGTTTTATGCCGAGAAGCTTCTGCCCGTGTCCGATGCCCAATCCGGCGAGGATCTGAGCCGCGCGGTGACGGCGCTGGAGCGCTTGAGTGCGTGGCAGGAATTCGATGGGCTGGTGGAAAAGGCCGTATCCACACACCCGGAAAACCCGGCGCTGCTGACAGCGGCGGCGGAGGCTTACCGCGAGGTGCCCCATCAGGGGCGATTGATTGCGGGCGATTTCCAACGCGATGGTGAGTATCGCTATGGCGGGCGCTCGATCGCTCCGGACGCAGATCCTGCGGCATCGGCGGGTTCCTCGGTGGAAACGGAGTATCGCGATCATGTGCGTTCGCTGCAATTGCTGGTGCAGGCCATTTCCAAATCCGCCGATGCTGAGCAAAAGGCAGAAATTTGGGCAACCATGGCAGAGGTTTTCGCGGAGGAAGACGATTGGAAATTGCAAACTCTCACTCCGCTTGCCGAGCTGCCCGAGTGGGGCGAGCCGGGTCCGGATGGGGAAACGGAGGGCGCGCCGTGGGCGGGCGAGGGGCCGGTGCTTTATGAGATTCCGACCTCTTGGGAAGCGGCGAAAAATGACGGCGAGCGCTGGCGGTTTTCGCTCGCAGAGCGCGCAAGGCTGGACCCCGACGCCGCGACGGAGGTGGCTTTGGAGTATGCGCGATTCCTGGAATCGCAGTTCGGCACGGACACCCTTTCGTCCTTCGGCTGGTGGCGAAACCAGGATCCGGAAAATGCCAAGGGCATCCTGGAAATGGACACCCTCGCGGAAGACGAGTGCCTCGCCAAGACCTCCGATGGTGTGCGC
Organism: Akkermansiaceae bacterium; assembly: GCA_025457805.1. Classification (GTDB taxonomy): domain Bacteria; phylum Verrucomicrobiota; class Verrucomicrobiia; order Verrucomicrobiales; family Akkermansiaceae; genus Luteolibacter. Next base: position 5,060 of record JALOTR010000259.1, read on the forward strand.
CGATTCAAACTTCCCGCCAGCCAACATTTCATCGCCATCTATCGTTCACTGCTCGATCAAAGCGAGGATGCTGGCGACAAGCTGACCGATATTTTCCTCAACCGCCGCCAATATGACAAAGCACGCACCGTGCTGGAACAAACCATCGCCAAGCACGGTGCTGGAGATAACAACTCACGCAAGGATCTCCTCCGCCAGATCACTGGCAACTGGGGTCGCTTTGGTGATGCGGAAACCGTGCCCGCAGGCAGCAAGCCCATGCTGCCTCTC
>JALOTR010000260.1 GCA_025457805.1 Akkermansiaceae bacterium
CTCAAACTCGTCTCCGACGAAAACTATCCACGAGATGAAGTTGTTGCTCCTCTTCTCGATGATCTTAATACACCAATCTTCTTAGCAAACGTCCAGAAACATGGTATATCAGAAAAACTCAATACTATCTATAAACTTTATAAACCAGAAGAGATAATAGAAGTCCCCCTGCTTGAGGATGGCGGGGGCTTCGATGGTTTTGTTCCATGCGATCTGACGGAGCTTCGCAGGTTCCTCCAGCAATTTGCCGGTGGCGGAATCCAGTTCGATCAACTGGATGCCGGACCAGAACGAACCGAAGCTCATCCAGTGCCTTCTATCGTCATCCACGATCACATGGGGATCGATGGCATTCCATGGATCATTGCGAGCGGAGCGGATGACGATGCCTTCATCCTTCCACTTGAAATCCGGATGCGCGGGATCCAGTGAGCGGTTGGTAACGAGACCGATGGCAGAGACGTTTTTCCCGAAGGACGACACAGAGTAATAAAGCCGATGCACTCCCTGATGGGTGATGATATCCGGCGCCCAGAGATGTCCACGCTGGGTGGGGACGACTTCCTGATGCCACTTCGGCATCTCTTTGAAAACCGGCGGACCTTCCTCCCATGTCGTCAGATCTTTCGAAGTGCGGGTTTGGATGCCGTTGCCGGTGGAAAACACATGCCATTGATCGCCTTCCTTGACCGGAGTGGATGGATCATGAAAGCGCGGAGGAAATCCGGGCTGACGCCGAACTTCACGCGGTGGCTGCGCCTGCAAAGTGGTGGCCATGGCAACCATAGCCACGAACCAACGAAGCGAGAACGACGATAGCGAGCACATGAAATGAATTTCGATTGTATATGAGCCTGCCGCTCCGTCACATCAACAATCGAAAATCATCAATCATCAATCATCAATCATCAATCATCAATCATCAATCATCAATCATCAATCATCAATCATCAATCATCAATCAAGCCGTCGCGCCCACCGCACCGGGAATCGGCCCATCGTCTTCCGGACGGTCTTCACCGGCGTTCTTGGCGACTGGCTTTTTCTTGAACTCTTCGGGCACCGGCGGTGGCTTGGGAGCGGATGGCGGATCCTTCATTTCGCCGAACTCGATGAGGTCGCGAAGATGGTTGGCATCGAGGGTCTCGAATTCGAGCAAGGCTTTCGCAATGAGTTCCACCTTGTCGCGGCCTTCGTTGAGGATGCGCTCGGCGGTGGCGTAGGCTTCGTCGATGAAACGCTTGATTTCCGAGTCGATGACACGGGCGGTTTCCTCCGAGTAGTTGCGGGACTTCGCCATGTCGCGGGCGAGGAAAACCGGTGAATCCCCTTCCCCGTATTCCACCATGCCGAGTTGATCGCTCATGCCCCATTCGCAGACCATGTGGCGGGCGAGCGAGGTGGCTTGGCGGATATCGCCGGAAGCGCCGTTGGACACGTCATCGCTATGGAAGGACTCCGCAATGCGACCGCCCATGGTGACGATAAGATTGGCGAGCGCTTCTTTTTTCTGAGTGGAATATTTGTCGCCTTCCGGAAGATACATCGTCGCGCCGAGATAAGGGCCGCGCGGGATGATGGTCACCTTGTGAAGCGGGTTGGTGTGCGGGAGCACCATGTTGAGATAGGCGTGACCCGCTTCGTGCCAGGCGGTGCCGATTTTTTCCTTATCGGACATCGCAAGACTGCGGCGCTCGCGGCCCCAGCGGACCTTGTCGCGGGCTTCTTCCATTTCATCGAGCGTCACCGCGCTCAAGCCACGACGGGCGGCGAGCAGGGCGGATTCGTTGACGAGGTTGGCAAGCTCGGCACCGGAGAAACCGGGGGTGCCTTTGGCGATCTTGGAAAGGTCGGTGTTGGCAGCGAGTTTGATCTTCTTCACATGGACGCGGAGGATTTCCTCGCGGCCATTCACATCGGGAAGGCTGATGGTCACCTGACGGTCGAAACGGCCGGGACGGAGCAAGGCTGGATCGAGCACATCCGGGCGGTTGGTGGCGGCGATGATGATGACACCTTCCTGGGTGTCGAATCCATCCATCTCGACGAGAAGTTGGTTGAGCGTTTGCTCGCGCTCGTCGTGTCCGCCGCCCATGCCATGACCGCGGTGACGGCCGACGGCGTCGATTTCATCAATGAAAATAAGGCAAGGCGCGTGTTTTTTGCCCTGCTCGAACATGTCGCGAACGCGGGAAGCACCCACGCCGACAAACATTTCCACGAAGTCCGAACCGGAGATCGAGAAGAACGGCACATCGGCCTCACCGGCGATGGCGCGGGCGAGGAGCGTTTTGCCGGTTCCGGGTGATCCCACCATGAGCACGCCCTTGGGGATGGAGCCGCCGAGTTTCTGGAACTTGCGGGGATCGCGGAGGAAATCGACGATTTCAAACAACTCCTCCTTCGCTTCCTGGATGCCGGCGACATCCTTGAAGGTCACCTTGTTGCGATCCATGGTGAGCAGGCGGGCCTTGGATTTTCCGAAGGACATCGCACCACGGCCCGCAGATTTCATTTGCTGGCGGAACAGGAAAAACAGGATGCCGATGATCAGAAGGAAGGGCAGGAAGGTGAAGAGCGCGTTCTTCAGGTAGTCCGTGCGGCGCTCGTAAGTGGCCTTGCCTTTGACGAGTTCGCGGAGTTCCTCGCCCTGAATCACGGTGGAGACTTGAACCGTGAACGGAGAGGCCTCGGGGATGTCTTTGCCAGCGGGGTCCTTCGGCTTGACGAGTTCGACGATCTCGCGGGTGCCCACAATCACCGCATCGCGGGAACCGGGGGTGGTGAGGATGCGGAGCGGATTCTCGGCATCGGCATTCTTGATTTGGCCGAGTGCGAGGGACTTGCGGAATTCGGCGAGCGAGAGGGTTTCCAACTTGTCGCCTTCCAGCGGAGTTTCCGATTGGGCGGCAACCTGCTGCATGCGCACCTCATCGCCGAGCATGTCTTTGATTTCCTGGCCTTGGAGATCGAGATTCACTTCCACGCGGAAGTCACTGCGCTTGCGCTCGGCGTCCTTGGCTTCGACCAGTTTGGGAGTTTCCCAACCGGTGATCACTGCATCGTAGGCGGTATCGCTGGTGACCACTTTGAGAGGGCGCTTTGCATCATCGGTCACGATGCGGCCTTGATCCCAGGCTTCGCGAAACTGAGCATAGGTGAGATCTTTCGTGGCCTTGTTCATCGACGGCCCGAAGAACGCAATGCCGAGAATCACGGACGCCACTGTAAACAGGGCCAGCATCCGCCAATTGAATCCATTGGCATCGCCCGGGGACCGGTTCGGATTGTTTTGCGGAGGAGTGGAATTCGGTGAGTCGGACATGGCTGCGTAAAAAAGACCCGGGCTGCGGCGGATGGAGTGGTGCTGGGACCACGCCCGCCGGGGTGCCCGGGAGCACGAAAGCATAACCGATGGGTATGAAAAGCAAACCCCTTTTTTGCGTGGGCCTTGCGGGCGGCGCGAGCTTCTGCCTAGAACCCGGGCGTGGAACCGTTTCAGCCGAACAAAGACGCGCATCGTGCCGCCCAGTTGAGGGCGCGGGTGATGGGGTGGCTGAGGGCGATTCCCGGGGTGGGACGCTTGCGGGCACTGCGTCCCGGAGCAGACGCCCAAGTGGGGGTGCTGGTGGATGTTTTCGCGGCATTTGCCACGCTGGATGGCGAATTGAGCCCGCTGGAGGCGGATTTGATTCTCGATTTGCTGCGCAGCGCCTTCCCCGAAGTGGACCACGGCTGGCTGGCCCGGCGGCTCCAGCGGGCGGTCCGCAGTCCACGGCCGGTGCAGGGGCTGGCGGTGGAACTCAAGGACAGCTACGACGATACAGGAAAAGTGGCTCTCGGGCTGCAATTGTTCACACTGGTGGATGCGGCGGGCCGCTCGGAGCGGAACCGGGCGAGCTTCGAAGTTTTCATGCGCCGCCTTGGCCGCCCGGATTGCGGGACGGCCATCCTTCGCGAAATGCGCGGGGATTCGGACGAACCCGGCAATGCCGAACTGCCCTTCGAGCGCCTGATTTTCGGCAGGGATGGGGCAGATGTGGTGCTTCCCCCGGCGGCGGTGGACCACGAATTCCGGGTTTATCGGGCGGAGGACCTCATCCTTGTGCGCAACACCGGCCATGCCCCGCTGTGGATCCGCGGTCGATCGGTGGAAACCGGTTCCTTCCTCCGGATGCGCGAGCGCCAACCACTGGTGGTGCCCGGTTGGACGCTCAGCTACGAGGATTTGATGTTTTTCCTGGATGTGAAACGCACGGGAAATGCCCCGGCGATTTACCTGGGATCCGGCGAGACCGGGCTCACTGCCGAACGGACACGGGGCAGGCAAAGTGCGCTGCGGGTCCGCTTCGGATTGGATGCCGCCGTCGAGGCGCTGCGGGATACGAATCTCCATGCTGGCAGTCGCGGGCCGCTCAAAAAGGGGGACATTGTGGTTTGTAGAAACCATGAACGACTCGGCGACGAGTCCGGCTTCAGCCTTTCCATCAACGAACTCCGCCGCAAAGCCACCCAGTCCGGCCGCCGCTTCCGCCTCGCGGGCGACCGCCAGGAGTATCTGGTTTCCAACGACGCCTCCGCCCTCTCGCGAGGCGATTTGCTCCTGGGTCCTAAACTCTCGCCCAAGTCCGTGCTTTTCATCCGCTATGATGCCCAGCGGGCGGAGGGCTTGCTGGAAATTCGCGAAAGCAACGGTCCCATCCAAGTGGACGGCACAATCGTCCGCGGAAGTGCCACTCTCAAGGATGGATCACTGATTCGTTTGTCGGGAAGCCAATCGGTGAGATGCCGATTCAGCGAAGGCTTCCTCGATGAGGAACGCACTCTCATCGAATCGATGCGGGTGGAGGACCTGATTCATGACTTCGGCCCGGATTCACGGGCGCTCGATCATATCAACTTCGAAGTCAAACGCGGTGAAATGCTTTGCATCATCGGCCCGAGTGGCAGTGGAAAAAGCACCCTGCTCGCCGTCCTGTCCGGCCAGCGCGAACCCACACGCGGCAAGGTCACACTCAATGGCATCTCACTTTATGAACGGCGCGAGCAGTTGGTGCCATTCATCGCTCACATGCCGCAGGAGGAGGCACTCAATCCGCAGCTCACCGTGCGGGAACACCTGCGTCACGCGGTGACCATCCGCCGTCCTGCCCTGTCTCTGGCGGAACACGAGCGGCGAGTGGACAGCATGCTGGCGGAGCTTGGGCTGCAATCGATCGCCAGACGCCAGGTGGGATCCCCGGGTGACAAGACGATCTCCGGCGGCGAACGGAGCCGGCTCAACCTCGGAGTGGATCTTGGCAGCCGGGCGGAAGTTTTC
>JALOTR010000261.1 GCA_025457805.1 Akkermansiaceae bacterium
GTCATGGTTTCCCCATTACTTGCCCCATTTCCAGGGCTAGAAGCAGTGGAAACACATCAGCATCGAACCTTTGAGACACAACACCCAGCCACCTTTTTCCACGCGCTTCACCACGCTGCCGGTGGCGGGAAAGGGTGCGTAGAGTTTGTAATAGGGATAGTCAAAGACATGATTCCTCACCTTCACGGTTTCGGGCACTGTATAGAGCCCGAGAAGCGTGCCTTCATGTTGCATGTATTGGCTGAAGCCGTTTTCCCCATAGCCCAGCGCATTTGCCCGCTTCTCTCCCAATGAATACGGGCGATGCGGATTTTCCATGCACACGGCAAAGGTGGAAGACGCTTTCGGCGAGACCCACTTGAGCATGTGGCGGCGGGATTCCTTGTAGAGACCGGAAGTCGGATCGCCCGGTTGGTCCCACTGGCTGCAAAGGCTGTAGTTGTTGCTATGCCATGTCATGCGATGGACGTTCGCCTTGTTCATGGTAGCCACATGGGAGCGGTGAAGAAATGGCTGCGAACGCTCGTTGGCCACCCGGACGATCATTTCCGGAACCTGATACTTCCCCGGCGTGGCCATCCAGAATGAATGGATATAACCAATCCCGCCCGCCGAGATGGATCGGGGCGCCCCGAAAAACACCCATGCTGCCGCTGCCGTGGAGGACATGCTCTCCAAGCCGGTATCGGTGGAGCCCCAATACTTTGCCCGCGATGCCGTGCCCACGTTGTAGCCTTGATTCCATGTGCAGGCGATGTCCAACAACATCGCATCCAAGGTCAGCGCGGCGCGTTTGCGCATCTCCGCATCCTTCGCGAACTCCACCAGCATGCGGATCGCGGAAAGGTTGACTCCGTTGTAAATGGTGGCTCCGTATTCGCTGAAGTTCCTGGTGGCGATTTCCTGAAAGCCGGCAAACAGCCGTGCTTTGGTCGCGGTCTTGATTTGCTCCGCATTCTGCCCCGCCCGGTCCACGATCTCCGGCCATTCTTCTGCTGCGAGGAAGCCGGATGCATCCATCATCAGTTTGTAATTCCATGCGTTGCGTGCATAACCCGTGAGTTGTTTGTGGTCATTATAAAGCGCCACGTAGTCACGGATCTTGTGTGCGGTGGCCACCGGGATCTTGTCCTTGCCGAGGAAGTAGGTATTCACCAGCGCCGCCTTGTCGAAGGGATCGAGCGCGGCGCCCGGTTTCTTCAACTTCTTCTTGTCCGGCGCGGCATCATACTCCGCCTGTTTGGCAATCCGGTCCCTGCCCTTCGCGAGTTGATAGTTTGCAGCTTCATCAAGTTTGGCCAATGCATAGGCGGTGTCCACATTGAGGACCAGACGCGCCGCATAACAAGGGGCCGCAGCCTTGGGCGTCTTTTCATCCTTCGGCTTTTCTCCTGCCACGAAGCGGACCATCGCCGCACCGCGCTCGGCCATGGTCTTGCCGTCCAAGCGGATGGCCGGGGCAGCATGGATGATGTTTGCAGTGATGGATGAAATCAACACAAACACTGGAAATACGGGGAAAAGATAGAGCTTCACTGGCCACCGCTTACGCAGGCGAGGTGGGATCGCTTTCAAGCGCGGAGTCTGAATTCCGTTCTGGCATCAGTCCGCACCACTGTTAGCGTGCTGCGGAGTCCAACCCATGAACGACACCCCGTTTTCCAAGCTCTTCGCCGATCCTGCCGCGTGGCAGGTCTTCGCCTCCGGACAGGCGAAAGGAAAGCTGGTGGGCATTCCCTCCAAACAGGGCATCCGGTTGGACTATGATTTCCATGATGGCGGCGGATTCGTGGTCATCCGCCGCGAGATTCCACTCAAGCTTCCGCAGACTTTCCGCATTCGTTTCGACCTTCGTGGAGGAGGGCCACCGAATCATTTCGAGGTAAAGGTCGCCGATCCCGGCGGCACCAATGTGTGGCGTCACCTCAAGCAGGATTTCCACATGCCACCGGATTGGGAGCAGATTGCATTCACCGAACGCGATCCCCCCTTCGCCTGGGGCCCGGCCGGGGGTGGAGCGCCATCCGTTATCGGCGCGGTCGAGTTTGTTATCGCCGCAGGGCCGGGCGGCGTGGGCTGGTTGGAATTGGGCTTGCCATCGCTGGATGATGAAACGGCAAGACCGCCTTTCGGATTCGCGGCATCCAGCCATGAACCCGGCTTCCCACCGGAAGCGGTGATGGAGGGCGGCGGATGGAAGGCGGATGTGAACGATCCCCGGCCGATGTGGTCGGTGGACTTCGGTCGTGAAGTGCGATTCGGCGGATTGGTGATCGAATGGCCGGAGAATCTGCCTCCGCGCAGATATCGGGTGGAGATATCCGATTATGGTGATATCTGGGCCCTCGTTCATGAAAGCCACAACACCCAAGGCCGCATCACTCATCTATCCACACCGCGCTCGGAGGCTCGGTATCTGCGTTTGATTTTCGAAGGAGCAGGTGGAGCCGCCCTTCGATCGCTCACCCTGAAGCCGGATGCCTTCTCCTCAACACCCAATGAATTCATTCACAACGTGGCGGATGATTTCCCGCGGGGATGGTTTCCTCGTTATTGGCATCGGGAACAATCCTACTGGACTCCCATCGGCAGCCCTCTCGGCAAGCGCCGGGGACTGATCAATGAGGAAGGCATGGTGGAAACCGATGAAGCGGGTTTCTCGCTGGAACCATTCATTCTAACAGAAAATGACCTCGTCACATGGAATGAGGTGGAGAAGTCGCTCGCACTGGAAGCGGATGGTTCGCCCTTGCCATCAGTGACATGGCGGGAAAAGAATTTCAGCCTGGAAATCCTGCCTTGGGTGGATGGCAGGTTGGGCAATCTCACGCTGCATGTGACGTATCGGTTGAAGTCCACGATTCCTGCCCGCTTGTGCGTGGCAGTGCGGCCTTTCCAGGTGAATCCACCATGGCAGGCTTTTCGCAATCTGGGTGGACGCAGTCCGATTCATGACATGCACTGCACGGCGGATGGCATGATTGTGGAAGGGCGAAGCCTATCTACATCTCCATGTCCGCAGGAAATGGGAACCTGTGCTTTCGAGGAAGGCGGAGTGATGGCATATCTTACCAAATCGGAGATGCCACCTTCCAAATCGACTCATGATTCCAGCGGACTTGCCTCCGGAGTCATGCAATGGGAAATCCCATCCGGGAAATCCACGCTTGAGGTGACGGTTTCGGTTCCTTTCTTTTCCAAAACCAGCAAAGGCTCACGGCGCATCGCGATTTCCCGTTGGCACAAGACCTTGGGAGAAGTGGGGTGGCAGGTTCCTGTCTGCGCGCAACCGGTCTTCGATGCATGGCGAACCACTGCCGGCCACATTCTCATCAACCGCGATGGCCCTGCCATCCAACCCGGGCCGCGCAGATATACCCGATCCTGGGTGCGAGACTGTGTCATCATGGGGGCGGCACTGGCCAAGGCCGGCCTGCCGGATGCCTTGCGTGTGTTCCTCACATGGTATGCCAAATTCCAGCGCAAGGATGGATTCATCCCCTGCGTGGTGGATCGCGATGGTGTGGATTGGCTCGTCGAGCACGATAGCCACGGCCAATTCCTGTGGGGTCTGCGTGAGGTGCTGAGAAATGACGGCGACCTCGCCTTCTCCCGCCGCATGTATCCAAAGGTTCGCAAGGCGGCGGAGTATCTGATTTCACTGCGCGGCCAACGCCTCACCGAAGTCTATCAGAATGGCGAACACGCGGCTTGTTATGGACTCTTGCCCGAGTCCGCGAGTCATGAAGGTTATCTGGCACATCCAGTGCATTCCTATTGGGACGACTTCTGGGGAGTGCGTGGTTTGGAAGCGGCAGCGGATCTTGGCGCGGCGCTTGGATTCACGGATGATTCCACCCGATGGGAAAACGAGGCGGCGGACTTTCAAATGGATGTTTTGAAGTCGATCGACAAGGTGATTGCCGACAAACAGTTAAGTTATATCCCAGGCTCGGTGGAGTGGGCGGACTTTGATCCGACGGCCACCTCGAACGCGATCGCCCAACTCGATTTCGCCGATGCAATGCCCCAAGGGCCCTTGCATGCGATGTTGGATACCTATCTCGAAGGTTTCCGCCGCAAACACGGAGGCGGGATGGTTTGGAACAACTACACGGCCTATGAAATTCGCATCATCGGCGCCTTCGTGCGATTGGGGAAAAGAGCGGAGGCAAATGAATTGTTGAACTTCTTCTTATCGGATCGCCGCCCCCGCGAATGGAACCAATGGCCGGAAATCACGTGGAAGGATCCGCGTTCGCCCGGTCATTTGGGCGACGTTCCGCACACCTGGATCGCCGCGGAATATCTACTGGCTGTGGCTTCGATGGTGGCAAGCGAACGCGAAGCGGATGATTCGTTGGTTCTCGCATCCGGCATGCCATGGGAGTGGATCGGCAACGAGGGGGGCTTTGCCGTCAGCAAGCTGCCCACGCGTTTCGGTCAGCTGGATTTTCATATCTCATCCGATGGGGAAACGATGCAACTGAAGGTGAGTGGTCTGCATTCCCTCCCACCCGGAGGACTCTTCATTTCGCCGCCGCTACCCGCAGGGAAATCCTGGATTGGCAAGGAGGGACTGAGTTCGGTGGAGGTTCGCAAGTTGCCATTTGAAACCGCTCTGTTGTTGGGTTGAGAGGTCCGCCTCGACATTCACTCAAGTGCTGCTCAGCCGTTTCCGCTCTTCACCCGCAAGCATCTGATGGGCCTCTGTGAGGATTTGGACGATTTGATCCTTGAATGGATTGTTGTCGAGACAGGCAGTCAGATCGTGCTCTGCAAGGTGGGCGGCATTGAGCCCGGGAAACCAGTGACCGCCATTTCCTAACAGATTGTAACGCATCTTGGCGAACTCCACCATGTCGAGTGACTTCGCATAATTCCACAATCGGAGAATTTCCCAAATGTTGATGCTGCCCGGCACCTGCTCCCACTCGGGGATGCCGCTTTCCCACGATGCCATCCACTCGGTTCCAAGTTCAGCCTCCATCGCGGCCCGGAGGCGGGCATCGATGGGTGGAACGAGGGTTTCCGCCTGATCGAGCAGGCTGACGGCTTGGATGTGTTCATCGAAATCCGATGGCTTGGATGCCCCGATGCTGAGGGTGTGCACTTCTGGCCGAAGCAGGCAGTAGAGGTCATTGAAAACCATCGGTGAAAGCGGATCACATAACTTCACAAGCTTGGCAGGCGGTTCATACAGTTTCCCGCCCTTGTCGTTCGGGCTGATGATGAAGACGCCCATGTCCTGGCGGGTGGCATCGAGGACGGCGGGCCAGTTGTGATGATTGACCCAATACCAGTGGAGGTTC
>JALOTR010000262.1 GCA_025457805.1 Akkermansiaceae bacterium
CAAATCCGGCCAGTGCGTCATTCATGTTGAGCACATAGCGTTGTTGCTTGCCGCCTTGGTTGCGCACCACGATGACTTGCTTGGGATTGGCGAATTTCGAGAAGCCGCCTGCTTCCATTACCGCTTCGAGGGCGGTCATCGGGCGATCCAATGGAAGCTTGCCGGGACGAAGCACTTCACCGGAAACGTAAACGCCAGCCGCAGCGGACTCCAGCGAGACCACCACGGTGGGGTCCTGAAGGTGCGGTTGATAGAGCGAAGTCAGCGTGGCTTGCAGGCTGTTGATCGAGCGGCCAGCGGCAGTGACATCGCCCACGGTTGGAAGGCTGACTTTGCCGTTGGGCTGGATTTTCTGCTTCGTATTGAGTTCCGGCGCGCCGGAGAACGAAAGGCTGATTTCATCGCCAGGAGCAAGGTTGCCACTGGGTTTGGAAACGTAAGCCTCGGAAGGCACGGGCGGTGCGGAGTTCATGTCCTGGCATCCCACGGAGCCGAAGACGGCAAGCAGGGTGGAGACGCAGATAAGTCCGGCCGCAAGGTGCTGGCGGAGCCATTGACCCGCGCGGCCGGTTGTGTTGTTGGTTGCAATCGTCATCGTGTTTTTTCGGTTGAGGGTTGGATCTGTATTTCCTGCTGTCTTGAAGCGGCTGCATCACCGGTCACCGGCTTATCTTCGCTTGAAATCGTGTGGTTCGGCATCGTCCATGTCAATCCCGGGCATCCGGTCAGGAGCGACGATTTTGGATTCGTCAGAGATTCTTGAGGTATTCGCCGTAGGCAGTGCCGGCGTATTTGGTGATGGATTCGCCCAGCTTCGCGCGGTCGATGCGACCTTGCCCAAAAGCGATTTCTTCCGGGCAAGCGATCTTGAGGCCTTGGCGGTGTTGGATTACTTGCACGAACTGGGTGGCCTCGGCCAGCGAGTCCGGCGTGCCGGTGTCGAGCCAAGTCGTGCCACGCCCGAGGATCTCAACGCGGAGTTCCCCACGGTTGAGATACACGCGGTTGAGATCGGTGATTTCAAGTTCGCCACGGGGAGAAGGCGCAAGGTTCTTCGCGGTTTCCACCACGTGTTTGTCGTAGAAATAAATGCCGGGCACCGCATAATTCGATTTTGGCTTGGCCGGTTTTTCCTCCAGCGAAACCACGCGTCCATCTGAATCGAACTCCACCACGCCGTATTGTTCCGGCTGATTGGTGTGATAGCCGAATACCGTGGCACCTTCCATGCGGCGGGAAGCTGCGAGCAGGGAATTGCCGAGATTGTGGCCGTAGAAAAGATTGTCACCGAGCACGAGGCAAACCGGCTCACCGGCGATGAATTCCTCACCGATGAGAAATGCCTGGGCGAGTCCTTCCGGCTTCGGTTGTTCCGCATACGAAATCGAAAGACCCCACTGCGAACCATCGCCTAACAGGTGCTGAAAACCCGGCAGATCGCGCGGTGTGGAGATGACCAGGATGTCACGCACACCCGCCAACATCAGCACGGTGAGCGGGTAGTAGATCATCGGCTTGTCATACACCGGAATGAGCTGCTTGCTCACCGAATGCGTCATGGGAAACAAGCGGCTGCCAGTTCCTCCAGCGAGGATGATGCCCTTGCGGAGCGCTTGGTCGGCAGGTGAAAGTTTCAGGTGGCTGTTGTCGATCTCGCTCATGTCAGGGCTGGTAAAATGATTGCAATCCTCCCGCCGCCGGAGCGGATGCTGCCCTGATCAAGGATGAAAATCATGGGGGACATTTCGTTCCAACGGAACGCGGGGGGAGTGGTTCACAGTCTTGCTGTGGCCTGATGTTATATCCCGGATATTGATTTCCGGGCACTACGGGATCGCGTGTAAAACGCTCATTCCTTCCATTTGCGCGAGAACTTTCCCCGGCAGAGTCCTGGGAGGAAAAGAATCAGCACATTTCTAACAAAACAGCGCCACCCACCATGGAAATTGAGACCGGCGCGAGCGTAGTTTTTCGCCTGCTCCATGCGGCCGAGGCCACAGGAAATCTCGGCGAGGCGGGAAACGAAATAATTCAGGTTGTAGCGCACGACATTCGCCGCTTCACGATCAAGCGGCACCAGGCGCGGCCAGACTTCGCCCTGCACCCGGGCATAACAATCAAAACGCCGCAACGCACTCGGGCCATCCATCGTATCGGACAGACCCGGTCCTTCGCGGTCGCGGCAGATGTGAACGAAGATTGTATTCACCACCACATAACCCGAGCCAAGCACGAGTCCGTAGATGAGCCGCGTGTCCTCGGCGACACGCAGCGATGGATCGAAGAGCCCACCTTTCATGAGCACCTTGCGATCTGCGATCATTGACTGGAGAAAGGGATGGCCGGGATGTTTGAAAAAACGGCAATCCCCCGGCGGATAGAAGCGGATGCCATCGATGGGAAGCTGCGGGTCCATCGCTTGCAAATCATCGATGGCCGCACCGGATTCATCCGCGCTCACACAGAAGCAGACTTTCGCTCCGGTGGATTCCATCGCTGTGATCTGTTTCGCAAGCTTGTCCGGATCCCAGGTATCATCCGAATCCAGGAATGCGATCCAGTCGCCATCCGCTTCGAGGATGCCACGGTTGCGCGCCGCACTGACTCCGCCGTTTTCGGTTTTCACATAACGGATGCGGTCCATGAAAGGAGCCAGCACTTCCGAAGTGTTGTCCTTGGAACCATCATCGATGACGATCACCTCGCAATTTTCCCATGTCTGGGCGAGCACGCTCTCCACCGCGCCGGGCACTTGTGAGGCGCGGTTGTAGGTGGGGATGATGACACTGACCTTCTTCATGGTTGATCTAACAGAGATTCACCAGCTTTTCCTGAAAGGCTGCAAATGGATCTGCGGGGAGAAAACCAAGCACATCCTCACGCGCCTTCACGCCCATGGACTGCCAATTCGAGCGAGCTTCCCATGCTCGCTCCATCGCTTCATCCAACAAGGCAGGAGCAGGCGCGGAAGCCACGAAACCATTGACGCCATCCGTAAGATACTCCGCATTGCCAGCGATATCCGTGGTGATGATGATTCGTCCGCAAAGCATGCCTTCCACGATGACCAGCGGCAGGCCTTCGTATCGGGAGGGGAGCACCAATGCATGATTGTTTGCCCAAATCTCCTCGATGCTCGCGACCTGGCCGTGGAAGCGGACGTTTTTCAAATCCATCATCTCGGCAAGGCGTTGGATCGATTGCTTGCAAGGCCCGCCACCATAAAAGTTCAGGCGGACCGGGCGGCTACGCCACTTGTCCTGTGCCAGCACGGCAAGCACGATGTCCTGCCCCTTGGCACGCGGGTCCATCCGGCCGACGCAGGCGAGTTCCACAAAACCATTTTCTGCCGGCCATGGCAGCACTTCGGTGACATTCACCTTCCATGGATTGCTGACCACCGCCGCGTTGGCAAAGGACATGCCGCACTGCATTTCCATCAGGCGGTGGTTTGCTTTGGAAACAAAATACAATCCTGCGGCACCGGCGTAGGCTTCGCGGAGATCGGCAAGCAAGGCATCATCCGGCCACCAGACTTCGCCCGCTGCCTGAATGACCGAGGCATAACGGATGCCAAGTTTGCGGCAGGCGAGCATCCATGCGATTCCTTCGAGGGGAAATCCCTGCGAGATCAGCACAAGATCCGGAGCCATGGCCTTGAGCCACTTGAAACTCGCCTCCGGAATGCCGAGACCCGTGGAGTTCTTGAATCGCCGCTCCACCATGCGGCCGAAGATATTCTTTTTCCGCGGGCGGAAATCCATTTCACATCCGAGTTCCGCCAACTCGCGGACTTCACGCGGAGTTTCCGGCCATTCATAAACCGACACACCCACCCGGTGCCCTTGACGGCGCATGGCTGCGGCGGTGCCATGCCATAACTCCTCGCTGCCCCCCCAGGCCGTGCCGGCCATGGTGGAAACGAATGCGATGCTCAAAGGCTTGTTAGGAGATGTCATGGGAGAGGGGCGGCGGTGGATTTACCAAACCGAGTAAACATAAAACTCATGTTGGAGCGTGCGCACCCTTTCGCGGGGATAAAGCGCCAGCAGGATGCCGGCGATTCCTTTGGCGAGAAGATTGCTTCCCGCACGGACAAGTGCGTTGCCTCCATTCTTGCTTTTCAGCACGAGTGGAAGCCAGAAGCGCCGAAGGACACCCGGCAGCGGGATGGCCTCCTTGACATAACTCCGGTAAATTCGATCAATCTCCGCAATGATCTTCTGCCGACCGACGACGGATTTGTTTTCGCCGGTGAATCGATACACGCTGAGCACTTCCTCCGTCCAACGCCACTTCCAGCCACCTGCCAGAAGGTGGCACCAGAGTTCGCGGTCCATGCAGAAATGAAGATCACGCAGCACCAGTTCGTCGCGTGTTACGGAACTACGACGCCAGAAGCAACTCGGCTGCCAAATGCCCTCGGTGTAAGGCGTTGCTTCCCACGGGACTCCCTTGGCAGGACGGGCGGAACTTTTTTCCGGCTCTTCATCGTATTGGCAGTAACAGGCACCGGCCAACACATCGCAAGCATCTGGGGCCATGAATTCCTTCGCCACCCGCGCAAAGGCTCCCTTGGCGAAAACATCATCGCTGCACAACCAGTTGAAGATTTCACCACTGCATCGCGCAAAGCCTTTGTTGATCGCATCCGATTGGCCCGCATCTTTTTCACTCACCCAGCCGGCGAGCCACTTCTCATACTTGCGGATGATTTCCACCGAGTCGTCCTTGCTGCCACCATCGAGAATGAAATACTCCATGTTGGGATAACCCTGGAGAAGCACGGAGCGGATCGTTTCCTCCAGGTATTGGCCTTGGTTGTAGCTTGGCGTGATGATGCTGATGCTCGGCCATGATCCACCACCTTCGGGTGAGGCTGGCAAGGCGGGCGAGGCCTCCGTCCACGGCCAACCGGTGCGTCCCGCCGGAGGCGCTGGCAGGTCGGCAAGTGTCACGGGAAAATGGGCGTTGGGCGTCATGATGCTTTGCGATCGGAGGCGGTGGATGGAGCGGAAACCAGGTAAGGTTCCCAGAAGGATTTGTCATAGCGGCCCCATGCATGGCAACCGAAGGGCATCTTGCCGCCATTCATTTCGAGGCAGGTCGTGGGAGATACTTCAAAAGCGAAACTCAGTCCCTCCTCCAGCGTGGCCACGCGGAATTCCGGCACATATCTCACTGCCATGTCCGACCAGAAGATATCATTGTTGCGGTTGAACTGGGTGGGATTGGCGGTTGCAAATGTGCCGACAAGGGCCCGCAGGCGGTTCGGATTGGTCATCGCGTTCTGCATGAA
>JALOTR010000263.1 GCA_025457805.1 Akkermansiaceae bacterium
GGCTGGCTAATCGTCTGGCCACACGAAATCGGCAAAGCCGCATCATCCCAAGCCTGCCCGGCAGTGAGAAAGCTCTCGTCGTCAGCGCAATGCTAGCGATGGATCACCGGAACTGGTTTGTGACAGCCGTTATTGGTCTCATCATTCTTGGATACTGGTATCTTGCTGAGCGAGAGCCTGATCATGACCCGCCAGACGAGTCTGACTATCTTGACGGTCACCAGCAGTCGACGAAGTTGCACGAGAGTTCGACCAGTTTTGATCTTCCTGACTTCGCCCCGTTTCTCAAGCGCCTATCATTCCAGATCACGGGTGGATATACCGCCAAGGTCATCGATCATCTCACCGGACTTGCAGCGACGATGAAGCACGACCAGGAGCGCCGCCTTGAGTATGAGGTAACGATCCAGTTTGAATTCGGGCTTTACTCCCAGCAGTAGATGGCGTCATCGTTCCGCAAGAATGAGATTCGCTTCAATCATGGTACTAGCCGTATCAACTGCTTTGATCGGATGCGCATCAAGTCATTTTGGGAAGCGATACGATGTGAAAGAATACGGTGGCCTATCGGGCGACATCACAGAAGGATTTAGCACGATTCGTGCATCAGTGAGGGAATCAAACATCACGGATCCTGCTTCTGCGGAGTTGAGAACAAGATATGGGCGCAACCTGATTGTAAGGTGGGATCAAGAACTTCCACCGATTCGCTCTCTCGATCCAGAGAAGGTTTACACATTTGATCTCATTGCGGTCAAAGGTGTGAAGAAGCGTTTTTCCCATGCCAGTGTCTATCGAGTTAAAGATGATGAAGATACGGTCGCCGATCTTTCAAAGTGTGCGCGTCACAGGAGACAGATGCATCGTGAAGTGGAAGACTGGATAGATGGGTACGATTTTACGCAAGGCAGAGTAAGGGCGTATCCGAACTCCGGAATTTTCCACTCGGTCTGCGGATCCGGCATTCGACATGTTGTTTGGGTTTGCGAGACTTGCCGACTTGCCGAGCAAAAGCAAATAGACCGCCTGAGTGCCAATAGATGAATATGCGTTCTCACATCATCATAAAATGATGCGGAACCCGGCACAATCTGCGGTGGGTCAGTTCCTTCTTTGAATTCGGGGTTCCATCACTCCACGGCTTCTGTCTTCACACGAAGGAAACCTTTTCCGGCGAGGCCTTCGGAGGCATCGAGGCGGAAGCGGCGGTATTCCCAATCAGCGGGGAGTCCTCCGGGGCCGGTGGCGGGTGAGGCTTCGCTGACGGGGCTGTTGGGGAAGTTGAGATCCAGTGAGCCTTCGATGGTGTATTTCACGCCATCGACCGAGGCGGTGATGGGTGAACCGGCAAAGGTGGGTGAGCCGGCGGCTTTGCGGACGGCGATGGTGAGGGTGAGTTCCTTGGCGAGGTCGGCATCGGTGTCTTCGGTGGCGACGGCCTGGTAGCCGTTGTTGGAGCCGCTGTTGGGAATGCCAGCGAGGGCGAACTCGGCGAGGTTGTTGACGCCGTCCTGGTCCGGATCAGCATCCGGGCCGATGATCGCGGGGTTGGTTTCGCCGGGGAAATAGCTGCTGATCCAGAGGCCGAAGGGTGTCGATGCGGTGGCGACGGTGAGGACGCCGCTGGATTCGGTGAAGGTCCAAAGATTGCCTCCGGCTTCGAGTCTCCAGGTTCCGGAGTCGACGGGAATTTCCGAGAAGTCGCCGAGGCTGGACTGCACGCCAAAAGCCGTTCCGTATTCTTCGGTGAGCGTTCCGGTGTTGATGAGCGACCAGGTGCTGCCGGGGGTGGTTTCGGCGTTGGCAAGGTTGAGGATCAGTTTTCCGTTGAGGGTGAGAGTGCCGCTGCCACTGATCGAGTTGGATGTGCCATTGGTGGTGGGCGTGAGTGTGATCTGGCTGGCGGCGGCCACGACGAGTGCGCCGTTGACGGTGGTGTTGCCGAGGTGGTCCACTTGAGGTCCGCTGAGTGTCAGGGTGCCGGTGCCGGATTGCACGAGGTTCAAATTGCCACTGATGCGGCCGCCGTAGGTGGTGGAGGTGGATTGATCGACGGTGAAGGTGGAGAAGGTTTCAGCCGCGTTGGTGACGAAGGCGGTTCCGGTTCCGGAGGTGTTGCCCGAGGGCACGTTTGAACGGCGGAGTCCGGCGACGGTTTGGTTGAATCCCGCCATTTCGAAGACTGCGTTTTCGGCGGCGTTTGAAGTATCCACATCGAGGATGGTGGAGATGGGCAGGGCGTTGGATGCTCCGAGGCGCAAGGTGCCGCGGATGATGTTGGTGGCTCCGGTGTAGGTGTTTGCGGGATTCGAGACCACAACTTCCGCCGTGCCCCCGGTTCCGGCTCCGATGTTGAGGGCTGTGCCTGCACCATCGCTGATGACACCCGAGAGCGTGAGGGCACCCCCTGGGGCGGCGCCGATGCGGGCGTCTGTCCCGAGGATGAGGGGACCTGCCCAGGTAGCGGCGGCGTTGGCCTGGGCCTGGATGGCTCCGCCGAAATTGCCGCCGCTGCCTGCGATGGTGAGGGTTTCTCCGGTGACGGTGATGCCATTGATCAGTTCAAGCCGACCGCTGGCGACATTGGTCCCGCCGGCGGTGGATCCGAGGGCGGTGCTGGATGCGACGACGATGATGCTGTTTCCAGAAATCTGGGTGGTTCCGGCGAAGGTGTTGTTGCCATTGAGTGTGACGCTGGCCCCGGCGGACTTGGTGATTCCGCCGCTGCCGCTGATGGCGTTGGAGAACGCCGTGGCATCGCTGCGATTGAAGGTGAGCGTGCCATTGCTGACCACGCCGCCCGAGATCGAACCGGCGGCGCCGCCGTTGCCGATCTGGAGGGTGGAGCCGGATGCGATGGTGGTGCCGCCGGCGTAGGTGTTGGTGCCGGTGAGCACCAGTGTGCCGCTGCCTTTCTGGGTGAGTGAGCCCGTGCCGCCGATGTTGTAGGAGAGGACTTTCTGGGCATTGAACGAAGTTTCCAAACTGCCGTCATTCACGATGACGGGGTTGCTGCCGAGGTTGCCAGTGACGCCCGTGCCGTCGCCGAGCTGGACCACTCCAGCATTGATGGTGGTGAGGCCGGAGTAGGTGTTGTCGTTGTTGATGGTGAGTTTGCCCGTGCCGCTCTTGGTGAAAGCACCGCTGCCTGTGATGGCTCCGCCGCTGAGGGTGTAGTCGTTGGTGGAGTTGTTAAAAAGGGTGGCTCCCGGTTCCATGGAGGTTCCCTGAATGGCGACGGCGAATGAGGTGGCGCTATCGTTGAAGGTCACGAGGTCCAGGGCTTGGAAGGCATCGGGCGAACTTAGGTTTTCCCAATTCTGGGTGCTCAGATCCCAGAAGGTGGCGTTGGTTTGATTGCCTTTCCAAACCAGGTTGGCGGGAGCGTAGGAGAACAGAAGTTTCGTCTGGTCCGGGCTGAAGGCGAGGGAGCCACGGCCGGTGAAGGCGAAGTTGGAGAGCAATCCGGTGATGGGCCCGCCTGTGGACTCGAGGACCACCATGTCGGAAACCACGGGAGACGGTCCTGTGAGTTTGATGGTCACAATGCCAGCCGAGGCATCGATGGAGTTGGCCTTGAAGTGCGCGGTGGGGCCGCTGGTGGTGGGATCGAGGAAATAATCCGCATTTCCTGCGAAGGTTAACGAACCCGTGGTGCTGCCTTCGCCTTGCAAGGCTGTCCCGGCCGCCATGCTGATGTTCGAGGTGAGCGATCCCGTCAGGTTGAGGCGTCCCGCACTGATCTGGGTCGCTCCGGTGTAGGTATTGATGCCCGAGAGGGTGGAAGTGGAGGCGGCGGTGATGCTTCCGACTCCGGTGAGTGCGGAATTGGCCTGGGTGATGCCGCCGCTGCCCTGAATGTTTCCACTGAGCACGATGCCGTCCGAAGGGCTGTTGGGGGACAAGGTCAGGGTGTTGGCACCGAGATCGATGTTGGAGGCGACGGTGAGTTTGATGCCTGCAACGGGCCGGTTGAGCAAGGCGCTATTGGCGGAGAGCGTGATGGGGCCGTTCCAGATGTTTTGTCCCACGCGGCTGCGGATGGCTCCTCCTGCGAGTTCGGTGGTCCATGCATTCAAACTGAGATTTCCACCGGAGCCGTTGGCTGTGGACGAAGCAATCATATCGGTGGAGAAAGTGCCGATATTCAGGACGCCCTTCGTCAGTTTGAGCGGCGTGTTGTTGGGACCGAATGCGCCGGGGTCATCCACGATGATGTTGTTGTTGTCATCACTGCCCGCGAGTTCCACGCCGGTGATGCCGGTGTTATTGGCTTTGAAAACAATGGAAGTCGCGCCAGTGAGATTTCCCGTCTTCGGCTGCACCACGAAGGAGCCGGCGAGCAGGGCTCCGATCTCGTTGCCGATGTTGTTTGCCTCGATGATGCTCCCGGCGGTGAGCGTGAGGGTATTGGTGCCGCTGGGGCGGATTTCATTGTTGTTTACGACAAACAGGATTCCGGCGGCCGAGACATTCTGGTTGAGGGTGACGATGCCGGTAGTGGTGGCAAAGGTGGGAATGTTGCCATCCGTCCAGGTGGAAACGGCACCGGTGGTGCTGCCGTTGCGCCAACCGGAGACGCTCCAGTTGCCGGTGCCTCCGACTCCTGTGCCGGTGCCGTTGGCATCCCAGTAGAGGTTCGCGCCGTGGACTGCGGTGGAAGTGAGGAAGAGAAGGGAAAGGAAGGGATTGAGACGGGTTTTCATCGGGATAGGGATTGGGTTGGAAATGGGAAGGGGTTTGGATTTGGGAAACGGAACTTGGGTTCGATGGATCTGGATCCGCAGAAGCTTGATCCACGCATTGGTGAAGGCTTCTGCCAAACTGGGAGAGTGGATTAAGTTTAAGATCACGGACGACCCGCCGGATGAACAGCCATCTTTGCGCATAATATCTCCGAAAATGCGCATCTCCTTGAGACGGAGATGGTTTGAATTTCCCAGTAAAACAGCGATCCAACGCCACAGGGGAGGGGAAGGGGGCGAGAGCAGGGCGATCAAGCTAGGGATGGCGGACCACGATGAAGAGAAAATGAACCGCAGATGAACGGGGATAAACGCAGATTTGGACGAAACTATGGCGTTTTGATCGTGGTCACGGCACGTTTTGTATCTCCATTCCCAATGGTTTGGGCATCATCCCTCTTTCATCTGCGTGGATCTGGGTCTATCAGCGGTTAAAAATTCCCTAGCTTGATCGCCGCGGGGGCGAGAGGGCATATCAGATTTTGACACCCGGAGCGACATGGGTATCTTCCGCCCCGTTCCAAACATTATCCTACCTATGAGCGA
>JALOTR010000264.1 GCA_025457805.1 Akkermansiaceae bacterium
TGCAGAGTGTAAGTCAGCACCATCAAGGTCCCGCTTCGGAGGACTTCTGATCTGGGGCTCACCGACATTGATTTGTCCGATCTTTCTTTTGTTTCTTGGTGCCATCTGGCCTTTTGCTTTGGTGTTGATAGTTCTTTTTCTCCTTTGGATGGGGACTTTGGCAGCGGAACGGCAGATTGAAAATGCGGTCAGGATGGATCGAATGCCTCCATCGAAGAAAGGTGCCCTGTTCTTGTATTTCATCTTGCAGATTCTGTGGATTCCCTTGTTTTACATCGGAGTCTTCTGGGCGGCTTGCAGTGTGATTGATTTCTGAAAATGATGACTCCTGTTTCATCCGGAAGTCCCTACTACGCGCTGTTCATGCTCGCCGGCATCGCCATCGGTGCGGTCTATTGGATACGGGTTTCCAAAAACGACTCCCGCCTTCCTATCATCTACTTTTGCGGGCTGGTCAGTGCCTTCCTTGGAGCGAAACTATCATTTCTCTTCGCAGAAGGCTGGGTACATATTCACGATCCCAATCGTTGGCAAATCTGGCTCTCCGGCAAGTCCGTGATGGGTGCCCTGCCCGGCGGATGGATCGGTGTGGAGTTGGCAAAACGCATCCTGGGTTACACCCGCATCACCGGCGATCGCTTTGCGATGTTGCTGCCCGTGCCACTCATCCTCGGCCGCGTCGGTTGCCTGAGTGCTGGTTGCTGTGGCGGAGTGATTTGTTCCTTCGGGCGATGGCCTGCGGTGCCGGTCGAGATTGCTTTTCAATGTGCGGCGATGGCATTTCTCTTCATCATGCGCCGCCGGAATTGGCAAAGCGGCCAGCATTTCCACATCTATCTCGTCGGCTATGGGCTTTTCCGGTTTGCACACGAATTCCTCCGCGCCACGCCCAAGCCATTTCTCGGACTTTCAGGATACCAACTCATCGCACTTGCCACCACCTTCGCCGCCCTGATGGCTTATCGTTCGCGGGCTGTGAGTAGGTCTGTTAACTCGTGATCTTAGGAACTTGCACGCTGATTCCAGAGTGCGAGTTCTGCAAAGCGAAGGCCCTTGCCGCCGAAGATATCAAGAGCACTTCCGACGGTGACATCCACCTTGCCTTGACTTGCATCCTGCACCAACAGCATATCTTCCATGGTGGCTGCGCCGCCTGCATAGGTGACGGGGATTTTTCCCCAAGTGCCAAGCAAGGAAACGAGATCCGCATCGATGCCGCGGCAGAGTCCTTCGACATCGGCGGCATGAATGAGAAACTCCGCGCAAAACGGTGCGAGTCGATCAAGCGTGGCATGGGTGACATCCATCTCGGTGAGTGTCTGCCAGCGGTTCATCGCCACCGTCCAGCCGCTGGCGGTGCGGCGGCAGGAAAGATCGATTACCAGCCGCTCCGCGCCGATGGCATGGACGAGTTGATCGAGGATGTCTGTTAGAAATTTTCCTTCCGCATCAAACAAGGCCGAGGTCACGATGACATGACTGGCCCCGGCATCGAGCCACTGCGCTGCATTGGCCGCACTGATGCCGCCACCAATCTGCAAACCGCCCGGCCAAGTCGCCAGCGCCTCGCGCGCAGCAGCATCGTTGCCGGGACCCAGCTTGATCACATGGCCGCCGGTGAGTTGATTCTCGCGGAAGCTCTGCGCGAACCAGGCCGGTGGTTTGTCGGATACAAAATTCTCCGTCGGCCCCGCACCTTCATCGCGCAGGCTGCCGCCGACGATTTGTTTTACCTTTCCTTCGTGGAGGTCAATGCAGGGACGGAAGCGCGTCATGGCGGGAAGCTTGCAGAGCGAGACCTTCGGAGCCAAGCGGAATGGACTGGATTCTCCGACAATCTCCGATTCTCGCTTTTCAGGCTATTCGAATCCATGTGGAAGCGTACGACGGGTGCATTTTGGCATCATATGCGTTGTCAGGATTTTCCTAAGCGGGCATGCTCGGTCGCAGATGGAATTTTTCGAAAACATCAAACAGATCTCGCCTCACGCCGAGCCCATTCTTGTTATTTCCATCACCGCCATCCTCGGGCTGCTCATCGGCAGCGTGAAAGTGCGCGGCATCAAGCTGGGTGTCGCGGGCATGTTGTTCAGCGGGCTCCTGCTCGGACATTTCGGATTTTCGCTGGACCCGCATCTATTGTCGTTTCTGAAAGAGTTCGGCCTCGCGTTATTTGTCTTCACGGTCGGTTTGCAGCTCGGTCCAGGATTTTTCAACTCCCTCAAAAAAGATGGTCTCAAGCTCAACGCGCTGGCCGTCACCATCGTCCTTTCCGGCGCCCTCCTCATCTTCGTGATGGGCCGCTATGTGCTCGGTTGGAATGCCGGGGCGCTCGCCGGGATCTTCTCCGGTGCCACCACCAACACCCCCTCGCTCGGTGCCGCCCAGCAGGCGATGAGCACCGCGGGGAAAGGCGACCTCGCCAGTCAGGCGGCGATGGCTTATGCCGTGGCTTATCCTTTCGGCGTGATGGGAATCATCCTGGTGATTGTGATGTTGAGGGTCGTCTTCCGCATCGATCCCCAAAAAGAACTCGCCGAACTCAAGGAACAGATGTCACTCGGTGTGCGCGAACCGAAACGCGCTTCGCTGCGAGTGGAAAACCCCAACCTCGAAGGTGTCCCCATCCGCAACGTGCCGGGTCTCGGCGATGATGGCGCGGTTGTTTCCCGCATCCGCCGCAGGGACGAAACGGAAGTCCACAGCGCGACATCGGACACGCTGCTTCACGTCGGCGATGTGATCCTCGCCGTGGGCACCGTCGATCAATTGGAACGCGCCACCCTTTCCATCGGCGTTCGCGTCGAAGAAGATCTCCGCAAGGCACCGGGAAACATCATCGCAAAACGCATCATCGTCACCCACAAGGACATGATCGGCCAAACCATTGCCGGCACCCGCATCAGCGAGCGCTTCGGTGTCACCGTCAGCCGCGTCAGCCGCCAGGATATGATTCTAACAGCCATCCCGGATTTGAAACTTCAGTTTGGTGATATGCTCAACATCGTCGGTGAAGAAGCCGCCATTAATCAAGCCGCCAACGTGCTTGGAAACTCGGTCCACCAGCTCAATGAAACCAGTTTCGCCTCCATCTTTGTCGGCATCACTGTGGGCATCTTCTTCGGCCTTTATCCATGGCCGCTGCCCGGCATGCCGGTGCCACTCCGCCTCGGCCTTGCCGGTGGTCCGCTCATCATTGCCATCCTGATGGGACGCCTCGGCCGCATCGGGCCACTCGTTGTCCACATGCCCATCAATGCCAACACCGCCTTCCGCGAACTTGGCATCATTTTCTTCCTCGCCTGCGTCGGCCTCGGTGCAGGTGGAAAATTTGTCGAAACCGCCTTCTCCGCCACCGGCCTGCAATGGATGGCCATGGGTGCGGTGGTCACCACGGTCCCCCTCATGATCGCGGGATTCATCGGCAGGAAATTCATGAAAATCAACTACCTCACGCTCACCGGCGTCCTTGCCGGCAGCATGACGGATCCCCCGGCGCTCGCATTTTCCACCAAACTCACGAACTCGGATTACCCCTCTCTCGCCTACGCGAACGTCTATCCGCTCACCATGCTCATGCGCATCCTCGTCGCGCAGATCGCCGTGCTGTGGCTCTGTTAGATCGCACCCCCGTCATCGCGGGGCACCTTCCATGGCATAAACTTCTCTGTCATTCCGCGATAGGCCCGGATCATGCTTGGCGTAGGCGGCTTTGGTGTGCATCTTCCGCCACCTCCCACAGGCATGAAGATACTCAGCTACAACGATCCTGGATATGCGGCATTCATCCGCCGACTCAACCGCCGCGCCCTTCCCGAGGCCGGCGTGCGGGACTTGGTGGCGGAAATCATCGCCCAGGTCGCCGCCAAGGGCGATGACGCACTTGTCACCTTCACCAAGCGCTTCGACGGTGCCGACCTCAGCCGCAAGTCCTTGTTCGTGACCGATGCCGAACTCGCCGCTGCCAGCAAGGCCGTCACTCCGGCCACGCGAAACGCCGTCGCCCGCAGCCTCAAGAACATCCACGCCTTCGCCAAACACGGCCTGCGCAAGGATTGGTCCGCGAAAAATGCAGAAGGCGCCACCGTGGGAGAACGTTTCACCCCCTTTGATCGCGTCGGCGTGTATGTCCCGGGCGGCAAGGCCCCGCTGGTTTCCACTGCCTTGATGACCGCCGGATTCGCGCAAGCCGCCGGAGTTCCGGAAATCATAGCCGCCACCCCCTGCGGGCCGGATGGCTCGGTCAATCCCGCCCTGCTCTTCGCCCTCCAAGCCGCCGGTGCCACCGAGATCATCAAGGTCGGCGGAGCCCAGGCGATCGCCGCCCTCGCCATCGGCACCAAGTCGGTCCGTCCCGTCGATCGCATCTTCGGCCCTGGCAACCGCTTCGTCGTCGAGGCCAAACGTCAACTCGTCGGTGCCGTCTCCATCGACCTCCTCCCCGGCCCCAGTGAAATTCTCATCCTCGCTGATAAATCCGGCAATCCGGACTACATCGCCGCCGACCTCCTCGCCCAGGCCGAACACGGCGGCGACAGCGTGGTCGGCTTTGCGACCGATTCCAAGGCCCTGCTCAACAAGGTCGTCAAAGCCATCGGCACCCAACTCGCCACCCTCAACCGAGGGAAAATCATCCGCGACGTCCTCAAGACCGGCACCTTCCTCCTCCACGTGAAATCTTTCGAGGAAGGCGTCGCCATTTCCAACGCCTTCTGCCCCGAGCACTTGTCGCTCATCACCGCCAACGAGAAAAAATGGCTGCCGCAGATCCGCACCGCCGGAGCCATCTACATTGGCAACGACTCCCCGGTCGCTGTCGGCGATTTCCTCGCCGGTCCCAGCCACACCCTGCCCACCGGCGGCGCGGGCCGCTCCTTCTCCGGCCTCCGCGCGGACCAATTCCAACGCCGCACCAGCATCGTCCGGCTCGATAAAAAATCCATCAAAGCCTCCCTCCCGGTGGTCGAGGAATTCGCCCGCATCGAGGGCCTCGATGCCCACGGCCGTTCCACTGCCATCCGCTTGGAAAAATGACGTCCACCCAACAACTCCGCGCCACCGGAACCCGCCGCATCCTTCGTGGCACCTGCTGCCCCTCCTGCGGCGAGTCCATCCCGGCCGATGCCCAATGGTGCGGCTCCTGCCGCTTCACCGGTGCGGACTCGATGAAAATCTTCGCCGGCCCCCCGCCGCCGCTCATGCCCTTGCTCGATGTGGCGGACCTCTGGAAGGAATCCGACGTGAAAAAAATCGAAGCCGCCCGCGAAAAACTCCGCCGCCGCTT
>JALOTR010000265.1 GCA_025457805.1 Akkermansiaceae bacterium
GTGCAATACGAATTGGCCAGCGCCGTGGTGTCCTTGGAAAAGGGGGACTGGCAGCCGTTTCTTCTCGAATTCACCTTGCCGCAGGATCTGATTCTTGCGCCCAGCTACGGAGTTTCCCAAGCGAAACTCGATCTGAAAGGCAAGGAACTCACGCTCTCGCTGGATAGCCAGTGCGGCCATGGCCATCAGTTGTTGTTGGATGATCTTTCGATCAAGGAAGTGCGCTAAGTGCTCTAGGTGCGCCGAAGGATTGCGGGTGGATAGAAGGCCGGTTGGTGGAGGCGGTCATCGCGTTCAGACATGATGCCGATGTTTTTTCAAATCGGTGCGTCAGGTTTCCAATTCCGGAGACACTTCCAAGTGAAACCCGACCATCCCTCTCCATTGAAAACGACATTCAAAAACCATCAACCTCTGCGTTCCCGCGCCGGCTTCACCCTGATCGAAGTGCTTGTCACCATCACGATCATCGTTGCTTTGGCGGTCGGCGCCTTCATGGGTTTCCGATCGATGCGCCAGAGCGCCCATGCCGCCACCGCGGCTTCGTCCCTGCGCCAGAATGCCGTCGCGATCCAAAGTTTCGTCGCCGAAAAAGGCCGCTACCCGGAAGCATGGGACTTCCGTGGCGGCAGTGGCGGTGGCTCGTGGTCGTGGCAGATCCGCGAGCACCTCGGCTACCAAAGCGTGGAATCGTGGCCAGCGGATCCGCTGCTTCATCCACGACACGGGAAGAGGGGAATCGATGCCCTCCGAGGTTGGGATCGCGAGCGACTCCATCATTTTTCCGCATCCGCCGTGTTGTTTCAGGATGTGAACGACAGCAGGAGCTTCGTCCGATCCGCCACCGTGAACAATCCGGCGGAGATCATCATGCTGGGCGATGCCCCTTTGATACGTGCAGGGCAACCAGCCAGCGGATGCAACGCGGGCTATTGGTCGCTCCGTGACAATGCGGTCAGGGGAAATCCGGCTTCACCCGTCGATCAAGCGGCGCTCAAGGCATCCGTCGAGTTTTGGGTGAAGGGCAAAGCACAATTTCTCTTCGCCGATGGCCACGTCGAGGTCCTTGCCCCGCAGCAAGTGCTTCGCAAGCACTTCCAGCTCCAACCCTGACCCTCACTTCTCACAGGCTCGGCGATGCGCATGAGTCGCATCACTCAACTTCAAAGCCTCACTCTCGATTGCATGAATGCATATCTCCATTCCTTCCGTTTCCGCATGGCCGCTCTCGCCTCCCTTTGCTTCGGCGACATCGCTCACGCCACACCTGTCTGGCTTTCCTCTCTCGATCTCGGGCAGATGACCACCGGATGGAGTGTTCCCAAAGCCGATCAAAGTGTGATTGAAAACCCGATCCGCATTGGCGGCAGTTCCTTTGAAAGAGGAGTGGGCACCCACGCACACAGCCGCTTCCGCGTGAACCTCGCCGGCAATGCGAACCGCTTCACCGCCCAGGTGGGTCTCTCCGATGAAAGCGCGGAAAAAGGCAGCGTGGAATTCATCGTCCGCGCCGACCTCAAGGAAGTCTGGCGCAGCAAGCCGATGAAAAATGGCGATGCTCCGGTGCCAATCGATATCGATCTAAAAGGCGTGCAAATCCTCACCCTGATTGCCACCGATGGCGGTGATGGCAACAGCGACGACCACGCGGTATGGGCGGATGCGGCCATCGTCATGAAACCCGGAGCCGCGCAACCCGTTGCCATGCCACCGCATGACTCCATCCGCGTCGCGACCCGGAATTTTTCCATGGACTTCACCGTCGGTGATGACGGTCGTCTCTATCAGGCGCCGATTGGCGGCGGAGCACTGGATCCCGCCAAGCGGATTCACGAAGCCTATCCTCAATGGGGGGATGGATATATCTATGAACCCGCATTGCAGATCACCCATGCGGATGGCAATACCTCGACGAGCCTTCTGTTTCAAAAACACACAACTGCGGAGGAAGCGGAGGACCGCGTGCTGCACAAGATCCATTTGCGGGACCCGGCTTATGCTTTGGATGTGACGCTTTGTTTTCGCGTTCATCACAAGCTGGATGTCATCGAGCAGTGGACCGAGATCCAGCATCAGGAAAGTGGTGAAATCAAACTGGAGCGCATGGCTTCGAGCGCACTGAACTTATATCACTCGGATGTGAGGCTCACCCAGTTCCAAGGTGACTGGGCCTTGGAGATGCAGCCCTCCACGGAGATTCTCAGTCCGGGCACCAAGGTCATCGACTCGAAGATCGGCGTGAGGGCGCATCAATTCCGCAATCCATCATTTCTGTTAGGTTTCGATGGCAGCACGGATGAAAACTCCGGACGCATCCTCGCCGGCACGCTTGCATGGTCGGGAAGCTTCCAGTTTGCCTTCGACCACACCGGGACCACGCTCCGAGCCTTGTGCGGCGTCAATCCATTCGCCTCCGCCTATCATCTCAAACCCGGCAAAACCTTCGCCACTCCTGCGATGATCTGGACTTGGAGCGAAAAAGGCGCGGGCGAAATGAGCCGCAAGCTGCATGCCTGGGCGCGTGACTTCGGCGTCAGGGACGGGCATGGCGAAAGACGCATCGTGCTCAACAATTGGGAAGCCACTGGTTTCGACTTCGACTTCGACCGCATCGTGGGCCTCTACGATCCCGGCGTGGCGATCGGAGCAGAGATCTTTTTGTTAGATGATGGTTGGTTTGGAAACAAGCACCCGCGCTTGAGTGACAATGCCGGCCTCGGCGATTGGGAGCCGAATCGCAGCCGCCTGCCCAAGGGACTTGAGCCGCTCGCCAAGGAAGCCACCACTCGCGGCATCGACTTCGGCATCTGGATCGAGCCGGAAATGGTCAATCCCAAGAGCGAATTGTTTGAAAACAAACCCGAGTGGATCATCTCACAAAAAGGCCGGGAATTGGAACTTCAACGCAACCAACTTGTGCTCGACATCACGCGCCCCGAGGTGTGGGACTTCCAATGGAAGGTCATCGACGATGCATTGGGAGTTCCCGGAGTGACCTTCTGCAAATGGGACTGCAACCGCTATCTCACCCAAGCGGGATCATCGTGGTTGTCTGCGGATCGCCAATCCCATTTGTGGATTGATTACAATCAGGAGTTATACCGTCTGATGGAAAAAACCGCGAGTGCCTATCCGGATACCACGCTCATGCTTTGCTCCGGAGGAGGAGGGCGTGTGGACTACGGCGCATTGCGTTATTTCCATGAGTTCTGGCCCAGCGATAACACCGACCCCGTTGCCCGCGTGCCGATGCAGTGGAACTATTCGTATTTCTTCCCCGCGATCGCCATGGCCAGCCATGTGACCCACATGGGCAAGCGGCCGATGCATTTCTCCTGTGCCGTCGCCATGAGCGGACGCTTCGGCATGGATCTGGATGTGGCCAATCTGTCTGCGGAGGAATTTGCCGTCTGCAAAGGAGCGATCGAAGCTTACAAGAAGATCCGCAATGTGGTGTTGCACGGCGAGTTGTTCCGTCTGGAAAATCCCCACGCGGCCTATCGCGGAGCGTTGAATCATGTAAGCTCGGACCAGAAGCAGGCAGCGCTTTTTGTCTATCAACTCAAGGAAGGACCAGCCGCGCCGGTGAAACCCGAGGGACTCAATCCCGATTTCAAATATCAGGTGAAGGAACTCAACCCCGCGCCCGGGCGCTCCGCCATTCCGATGGAAGGAAAGATTCTAACAGGAGCGGAAATCATGAAATCCGGCATCGTTCCATCCTGCTCGAACGCCCTGGAAGCCACGGTCATACTTCTATCCGAGGAAACCGCGCAGCCATGATGTCTTCACGCCGGAGATATGGCTTCGCGATGTCATGCCTTGCCATGTTTTGGCTGGCATCGCTTCAGGCGATGGGCGCGAGCATTTCCTTGTCCTCACCCGACAAGGCCCGCGAGATTGTCATTTCGTTGACCGACGAAGGTGTGTTGAACTATCGGGTGAATCTTCATGGCAAGCCGGTCCTGCGCGACTCCCCGCTCGGGCTGAAAACCAGCACCCATGACTTCACCCGCGGTCTCAAGCTGATCACATCCGGCAAGGTCGAGACGCGGCGCGAGCGCTATGAACTCTTCGCTGGGATCATGCCGCGGGTGGATCGGGTTTTGAATCACCGCAGTGTGGAGTTTCACAATCAAGATGGTGCCTCCATGCTGGTGGACCTCGCAGCAAGCGACGAAGGTGTGGCCTTTCGACATCGTTTCACCTCATCTTCAGATGCCCCGACCCATATCATGGAGGAACGGACGGGTTTTCACCTGCCCCAGGATGCACGCGCATGGTTGCAACCTCATCATGCCGCCGGGAAATACACGCCGGCGTATGAGGATTTCTATTTCCAAGTCTCTCCCGGCGATCCGCCGCCTCACTCGCGGGAGAAACCGATTGGTTGGGCCTTTCCTGCCTTGTTCAGGATTCCTTCGGCGGATGCATGGATTCTGATCACCGAGGTCTCAAGCCTGGACCCTTACCCTGCATGTCATCTCGCGCCGGATTCGAAAGACTCCATCTATCGGATCGCTTTTCCGCGCAAGAACGAGCGGGATCTTGAAAAGGGTGCGGACGAGCCCGAGCCGCCGCATCACCGGCTCCCATGGACGCTGCCCTGGCGTGCGGTGCTGCTCGCGGAGGATGCAGCGGAAATCGCCACCTCCACTCTGGTGACCGACCTTGCCCCGCCATCGCAGCTGACCGATGTCTCATGGATCAAACCCGGCCGCGCCTCGTGGGCATGGTGGTCGTTTCCGGAGGGGCCCTTTGATGCGGAGGTGTTTCATCGATTCACCAACTTCTCTGCCGATCTTGGCTGGGAATATACCCTCTTCGATGCCAACTGGTGGGACCCCGGCATCGAGCCTCTGGTCCGGCAGGCCACCGGGCGGAAGGTGGGTGCGATGATGTGGACCCATGCGAGGGACTACGAAACACCGGCAAAGCGGCGGAGCAAACTCGACGAAGTCTCGGGCTACGGAGCCGTGGGAGTGAAGGCGGATTTCTGGTGCTCGGATCGCCAGGAAACGATTGCCTGCATGCAGTCCCTGTTCGAGGACGCGGCGAAGCGGAAACTTCTGGTGAATCTTCACGGCTGCACCCTCCCGCGTGGATGGCATCGCACGTGGCCGAATTTCATCACCGCCGAAGCCGTGCTGGGCGCGGAGAGTTATCTCTATGAAAGCAAATTCACCGCAAAAGCCGCGGAGTTGAATACCGTGCTGCCATTCACCCGGAATGTTGTGGGGCCGATGGACTACACGCCGTTT
>JALOTR010000266.1 GCA_025457805.1 Akkermansiaceae bacterium
GATAAATCTCCCTTCATCAGACCCAGCCAATTGGCATAAACCACACACTTGTCCTCCGCGTCCACAGCCGCCACGGAATCCTCGAAGTCCTGGATGGTGGTGATGGCGGATTCCAAAATGATATCTTTGATTCCGGTGGCATCTTTCGCGCCGATGAAGTGGTTTTTATCAACTTGAATCTCGATGTGGAGTTGATGGTTTCTCAAGAGGATCGATTCCGGTGAACATTCATCACCCGTATATCCGGCGAACTTAGTTTCCTCTGCAAGGCTGGTGATCGTGCCATCGGTCAATTCGATTCGCAGCTTTCCATCGATCACGGAGAATTGTTTCACTTCATCATGACTGCCCTTGTGGAGAGGGACGGCTTCATCCAGAAACCGACGGCCGTATGCCACCACCTTTGCGCCGCGGAGGGGATTGAAGCCCTTGCCGCGTGCGCATCCGTCCTCGTCGCCGATGGCATCCGTTCCATAAAGCGCATCATACAAGCTGCCCCACCGCGCGTTGGCCGCATTGAGGGCGTAGCGGGCATTCATCACCGGCACCACCAACTGCGGCCCGGCGATTTCCTCGATCTCCGGACACACGCCGCTCGTCGTGATCTGGAAATCCGAACCCTCCGGCAAGAGATAGCCGATCTCTTCCAGAAATCCCCGGTAGGCGGTCGCGTCGAATGAAGGATGGGCGCGGTGCCAGTCATCGATTTTCTTCTGGAAATCATCGCGCTGGCCCAACGCCGAGCGGATCCGGGGACCGAATTCCTCCACCAGATTCTCCAACGCGGCCCACACCGATTCCGGGGAGATTCCGGTCCCGGGCGTCATTTTGTCCTCCACCAGTTCATCCAAAACCGCCGCCACCTGGAGCTTTCCCCTCGCCATTTTCTGTACCATGCCACCAGTCAGCAAATCGCGTGCCCTCTAGGCAAGATCATTGCTGCGACAGCTCGGAATTCAGGAAATTCCCAGCTCACTCTCCTCGTTCCTGCATCGACCCTTTCAAAGATTCCCCTTGAAAAACAAACGATTGTCGGTTTGCTCGCCACCGAATCGAATTCTGGCGATGCCGTCACGCTCCCGGGCAGGTTGCGCATTTGTGGGACATCATGATTTCCAAACCCCTCCATCTTGATCAGGCGATCGCTTCCGAACTCACCCGGGACGATGAGGCGAAGATTGCCAGGTTCACCGAATATTTGGCAGAGCTTCGTCCCGTCCTGTCCAGCTTCCTCGTCACCCAAACCGGTGGGGATTCCAATGCCGCAGGCGATTGTTTGCAGGAGGTAGCTCTGGTGCTTTGGAAAAAGCACGATGTCTCCTGGGCCTTTGAGGATTTCCGCCGCTACGCATTCCGCTGCGCGGGAATCGAGGCGCGGGCCTATCGCAGAAAATGCCACCGCCTCGGCAAGCGCATCGTCTATCTCGCGCCGGATGTGATCGAGTCGCTGGGCAACGAAACCCTCGAACTCGCCGCCATGGATCCTCTTCCCAGCCGCCGCCGGCTGGATGCGCTCCGCATTTGTCTGGATGGGCTCGATCCTCTCCAACGCGAACTCCTCGATGCGCGCTACGAAAAGGAAGGTGTTGGGAAAACCGTCATCGATATCGCCAAAGAGCGGAGTTGCAAAATCGAGTCGCTCTACAAAAGGCTCGAACGCATCCGCACCTCACTGCAAGGCTGCATTCTGAAACGTCTCAAGGAACTACAAACGTGAGCATCATTCCCTCGGAACAAGCGCCGGAAAGCGGCGAGTTGATCGACCTGGTGGATCGTTATCTCGACCAGCGTCTCGACGAAGCACAGGGCAAAAAACTCGAAACCCTGCTGCGGGATGATCCACAGGCACGGCGTTATTGCGCGGAGCGGATCCGTCTTCACTCGGAACTTCATTCCCTGGCCCGGCCGCTCCGCATCGAAATCCACGAGGATCGGAACCTGGTCATCGAACAGTCGGGCGGCGTTTCGACCGTGACCGCACGCCAATCGAACCGCGTCAGCGTGGCTCCATCGACCGCCATGGTTCAGAATCCCGGCAGGAATCGCCTCGCGGCATGGTGGCTTCTTCTGCCGATGGTCTTGGGGCTGGCACTGGCCGGTTGGTGGATCCACTCCAGTCGCCAGGACGCCGCACGGCAACAGGCGCCACCCCATTTGATTGCCGCTTTGGAGAATGCCTCCTTCGAAGCCGAGAATCTGAAAGACGGCGAAATCCGCAATTCCGTCGTCGGCTGGGAAACGAGCACCAGCAAACGCCACAGCGCCGTCGTCAATCCCGGCAAAAGCCGTCTCAGCGGCGGCCTGCATCTGCCTCAGACGGAAGCGAAACTCAGCAGTCCGCAAGCGCTGAGCCTCACCATCGACCGCCTCGGCGAGGCTGGCTGGGTCCGGCAACGTCT
This sequence comes from Akkermansiaceae bacterium, assembly GCA_025457805.1. Lineage (GTDB taxonomy): Bacteria > Verrucomicrobiota > Verrucomicrobiia > Verrucomicrobiales > Akkermansiaceae > Luteolibacter. The sequence goes on from JALOTR010000266.1 coordinate 2,400, forward strand.
CTACGGGGAAACCGCGATCGGCACCAAACGCCTGCAACTCGCCGATATCGATGGCCGCACCATCCGCGTGGAAATGAATCTCATCCGCCCTGCCGTGGAAGGCACCGCTTACGCGGAAAATGATGTTTTCTTCTACGCTGGCATCCAGGAAGAACTCAGGCCGGGTCGGAAGGTTGCGAGCTATCAAATCAATACCGGCAAGGAGGGCTGGGCCCAGGCGGATCGCAGCCTCGGACTCAACAATGACCAACTCGTGAAAGTTTCCTTCGATCTGAAGGTGGAAGTCGGCGAAATGAGAGGCGATGCGTTCTTCGTCATGGGAATCGCCCGCAACTCTCCTCCCGGCGGGGAAATCTACATCGATGACGTCTCACTTCGCCTCATCGACCGATGATCCGGTGTTGAGTGGAGGAAATCATTTTGAGAAATCCGGTCAGCTTTCCTCCCATCCGAACGTGTGAAAATGAGGAAACCCATAACCAGAGCTCCCCGCATCCAGGATCCCAACCCATGACTTTCATCTTCAGCATGCAGGCGCATCCCTTAACTCGATTCCTCGGGCATGGATGCGCCTCCCTTCGTTGCAGGATTTCCGAAGCCATATCTCCATGAAATCATCAAGGTGTTTTTGGGCAGTGCTCGTTTGGCTCGCTTGTATTCTGAGCCCCGCTTGGTCTGTTGAGTCGCGCCGGCCCAACATGATCATGATCCTCATCGATGACATGGGCTGGGGTGACTTGTCCTGCTTCGGCAACAAGGATGCGAAGACTCCGAACATCGATCGCCTCGCCGCGGAGGGTTTGCGCTTCGAACAGTTCTACACCGCCTCGCCGATCTGCTCGCCTTCGCGTGTCGGACTTTCGACCGGGCAATATCCCCAACGCTGGCGCATCGGATCGTTCTTGAACAATCGCGCCGAAAACAACGCTCGGGGCATGGCCCAGTGGCTCGATCCACAGGCCCCGATGATCGCCCGCATGCTGCAAGGAGCGGGCTACGCCACCGGTCATTTCGGAAAATGGCACATGGGTGGCCAGCGCGATGTGGACGATGCCCCTCCGATCACTGCTTATGGATTCGATGCATCCCTCACCAATTTCGAAGGCATGGGTGCCAAGCTATTACCACTCACGCTCAAGCCCGGGGATGACAAGCCCGGGCGCATCTGGGCAGATGCGGAGCGGCTTGGTGAACCGGTCACATGGATGCAGCGCTCACAAATCACCACCGGCTTTGTCGATGCCGCCCTCGAGTTCATCGATTCATCCGTGCGTCGCGAAAAGCCATTTTTCATCAACCTCTGGCCGGATGACGTGCACGGCCCGTTCTGGCCGCCGGTCGATCAATGGCGCGATGGCAAACGCGGACTCTATCACTCGGTCCTCGAGTCCATGGATCATCAGTTCGGCAAACTGTTTGATCGCATTCGCAATGATTCCGCATTGCGCGACAACACCCTGATTCTCATTTGTTCCGACAACGGCCCCGAAGTGGGTGTCGGCTCGGCAGGTCCCTTCCGCGGCAGCAAGGCCATGCTCTACGAAGGCGGCATCCGATCGCCGCTTGTCGTCTGGGGCCCTGGTTTCATCGCTCCGGAAAAAACGGGCACTGCCAACCGCGTGTCGCACTTTGCCACAATGGATCTTGTTCCCACATTTCTAACAATCGCCGGAATGTCCGCTCCATCCGGCACCAACTTCGACGGAGTTTCCATGCATGAGACCTTGCTGGGCCGTTCCGAAGCCTCGCGCGACCGACCGCTCTTTTTCCGCCGTCCGCCCGATCGCGCATCGTTCTCCGGTGAGAAGAATCTCCCGGATCTCGCAGTGCGCGACGGCCGCTGGAAACTCCTCTGCACCTACGACGGCGCATCTCCCCAGCTCTACAATCTCGACCTCGACCCTTCGGAAAAGAAAAACCTCGCCGATGAACATCCTGCCGAGACCGCGAGACTGATAACTGCTGCCGTCGCATGGCATCGCTCGATTCCGGCAGACAACGGCACCACTTATCTCCCACCGGCGAAGAGAAAATAAGCGGCGGCGCACCCCCACGACCCGATGCGGTGGGAGGGACCACGCTGCGCTGGGATTTTATTTCAAGAAGAATGGTCAGCTTTTGCCCACAGCTGCCGTGTCTTCATGCAGACAACACCGAGGATCTCGGAATTGTCAGATCCATGAAAACCCGCCGATTTCCCCTGCCTCACCGATCCATCAGCCGCGCATCCATGAGCGAGTCATCAGTCGCTTCCGGCGGACCCGAACTGACAGAATCCAAAGGCAATCCGTCAAACGATGAAAAATCCACCATTTCTCCCGCTTCTGAACTCCATCACAGCGGGTATCATCCTGGTTTCGCAGGCGGGCCAGGCCCAACCCACATCTTCGCTCGTCTTTCCGGGTGCCGATGGCAGGTTGCAATACAGCCTGTATGCCAACGAGTCCCAGACTGCGGTGGCAAACCGCATGATCGACTTCTCCCGCGCTGGCTACATGGATGGCGGAGTTGCCATCCCTTGGGTTCCTGTCGTCAGGACGCTCAATCCCGATCCGCTTGGCGGAGATGACACTCTTCGCATCCGGAGCGCCATCGCCGAGATCGCGGCAATGCCCCTGTCGTCTGCCGGATTTCGCGGCACCCTGCTGCTCACGGCTGGAGCCTACCGCGTTTCTGACAGGATCACCATCGGCGCGAGTGGCATCGTCATTCGCGGGGAAGGGCAGGGCACGAACGGCACGGTGGTGACTTATACCACAACGAATGTTTATGGCGTCGATCCCTATGCCATTTTGTTCTACTTCTCGGGTGGCTCCGGCTGGACGAAGGTAGCAGCCACCGAAACCCCGGTCACGG
>JALOTR010000267.1 GCA_025457805.1 Akkermansiaceae bacterium
ATCCCGTCGCGTGCGCATCCCCGGTCTCGATCCTGCCGCTGCTTCCACCGTTCGCGCATCGGGATTCGAAGTCGCGGATCTCATCCCGGTGAAGGGCACCAAGGATCTATGGGAAATTGTCTTCCAACGCGGAATCGCCGGGGATGCGACGGTGGAAATCGAATACCATCGACCCGGCAAAGCGGATGCGGAGAGCATCGAAAACATCAGCATTCTCGATGTGCGCTGGGTGAATCATCATATCACCATCCGCGCCGGTGGCCGCTTGGAACTGGATGCACCCCAGCTCCCCAAAGGATGGCAGCGCGTGGATGCCTCGACCATTAGCTCCCTCTTCGGCCGCGCCGCCGGAAGCGTGCCTGCGGCGATGAGTTTTTCCGTCAGGGATCTTGCGGAGCCCTTGCAGGTCAGGATTCAGCGCCATCAACTCGCCAATCTCCGCAAGCTCCGTGTCGCGGAAGGCTCTCTTACTACATTGCTGGCCCCCGGCGGCGATTCTCTAACAGCCGTGCGCTTCCGCATGGAAGTGGTCGGCAAGGTGTTGGTGAAGATGAAACTTCCATCGGACTCCGCCTTGTTTCATGTCTTCGTGAATGATGAAGGCGCGCCGCTTGTGCGGGAGGGCGATGATTGGTTGTTCCATGTGTTTCCATCGCCCGATCCCAACAAGGCAAGCATCCTGCGCTTTGTGTATTCCGCGAAATCGACTGGAAACGGCAAGCTCGCAGGTCCTGAACTGGATGTCCCTCTGGAAAACCTCACCTGGCGCGTGCTCGTGCCGGAAGGATGGAAACTCGCATCCCATCGCGGGGATTTCGATCTGAAAAACCAACAGGACCTCGGCTCCTTCCGCGTGGAGGATTATCGGTCTTGGGCGGACAGCAAACGCCGTAGCGACGCCAAGAGCGCGGTGCTCCTTCTCGATCGCGCCAGCGCCCTTCTCGAAGCGGGCGATCAGGAAAACGCCGGTCTCGCCCTCGGCAATGCGGTGCGCAACGGCCAGCTCGACGCCGCTTCCGGCGAAGACGCCCGCGTTCAACTCCGTGCGCTCAAAACCCAACAAGCCATGCTCGGCATCAACTCGCGCCGCCAGAAACTCGCCATCGATAACCGCATCGCCGCTCCCGGCCAAAGTGATCAATCGCCACTCCAACGTGCTGCGGATGCAAACCCCATTCTGCGTGGGAGTTATAACTTCGATCCCAAACAATTCGATCGTTTCCTCGATGGCAACTCCGCTGCTGAAAACACCGCACTCAAGGAAATCGCCAACCGCATCGTCACCCAACAACTCGCCGCCGAACCCGCGCCGATGGCGCTCGATGTGACATTGCCGGAACGTGGCACCTTGCTCAGTTTCACCCGCAGCGTGCAAGTCGATGGGGATCGGCCCATGGGCATCGAGGTTCATCTCCGTCGCGATTCCCCACGCGTCGCATGGCTCGCCATTCCGCTCTGCATGGTTGTCGCTGCGATGGGTGTGATGGGCGGTCGGGCCTATGGAAACCGGAAACCTGCTGCGTGAAATTTCTCCCGCTTGGCAAAGGCCGCTCCCTGTCCCAAGCTTCCCGCGATGACCGATGCCTTCGCCGTGATGGGGATTCCCCGCAGCCTGACTATCACCGATGAATCCCTCCGCGATGCCTTCCGCGAGGCGGGCAAGCGTTGCCATCCCGATGCCGGCGGCGGGGAGGACGAGTTTTCCGCGCTCAGGCAAGCCATGGAAATCCTCTCCAGTCCCTCGCGGCGGCTGCGGCATTGGCTGGAACTGCATGACATCCCGGTGGAAACCCGCGGCACGGTGGATGCGCATCTGATGGATCTTTTTGCGGAAGTAGGCAGTGTCACCCAGAGTGCGCAATCCCTCATCCGCAAGCGCGAGGAAACCCAATCCGCCCTCGCTCTCGCCCTGCTCGAACGCCAAACCCATCTCTGCCGCGAGTCGGTGGAAGAAGCCATCGCCCGCGTCGAATTCGCTATCACGGAAGAATGCGCACCATTTTCCCAATGGCAATCCACTCTTCCCCCAGATCCCAACCTCGCCGCAATCTCCGTGAGAAACCTCGCCTTCCTCGAAAAGTGGCGCGCCAACCTCCGCGCCCTCTTCCCCCGACTTATCTAACAACTCTTTTCTTGCGGCTTGTGTCTTGAAGTCTTGTGTCTTCTCACCTCACCGGTTTCGCCTTGGGTGTTTTGTCCGGGATCACTGGAATCGCCTTGGGCGGATTGCCCGTCGATGACGCGGCGCCTGTTGCGGGTTTTGCATCCGTCCGGGAAAACTCCGCCGTGTCGCTCAGATACCAAATCAAGGCACCGCCACCCACCACCAGCGTGAAGACGAGGAGGGTGATCAGCAGGCCGAGACAGGATTTCATGCGCGCAGGCTAGGGGCTTCCCGCCACCGCATCCAGCGGGAAAATTCGCCGCCGTGGCCAGCCGCCCGACCCACCCGTTTGGAGGACTATCCCGTGCTTTCCTCCCGGACACGCCATCGCCACAATCGGCCCATGAATTTCCTGAAACCCTTCGCTCTCTGTTGCATGGCCGCCCTTTTCATCGCCAACCCGGCACTTGGCGCAGGCGGAGTTTACAACGTGCGATCCTTCGGGGCCGTGGGCGATGGCAAGCAGCTCGACACCGCCGCCATCCAAAAAGCCATCGACGCCGCTTCCGCCGCAGGTGGCGGCACCGTGACCTTTCCCGCGGGCACCTACCTCTCGTTTTCCATCCGCCTCAAGAGCCACATCGGCCTCCACCTCGATCACGGCTCCGTCCTTCTCGCCGCCACCCCCGGAAAACACGCGGGCGCTTACGACGCACCGGAGCCGAACGAATGGGACATGTATCAGGACTTCGGCCACAGTCACTGGCAGAACAGCCTGATTTGGGGCATCGGGCTGGAAGATATTTCCATCACCGGCCCCGGGCTCATCCATGGCGAGGGACTCACCCGCCGCGGCCCCGGCCCGCGCCGCAAAGAGGCGCCCGGCGACACGCCCACCACTCTCAAGGATGCGGCGGATGCCTCAAGAGCTGTCGATCCCGAAGGGAAGGGGACCCAAGGGGATGAATTCGCCAGCATGGTGGGCGAGGGAAACAAGGCGATCGCCCTCAAGCTCTGCCGCAAGGTGACGCTGCGTGATTTTTCCGTCCTCAATGCCGGCCACTTCGTGCTGCTCGCCACCGGCGTGGATGATATGACACTCGACAACCTCAAGGTGGATTCCAACCGCGATGGCTTCGATATCGACTGCTGCCGCAACGTCCGCATGTCGAACTGCGTGGTCAACACCGCCAACGACGATGCCATCGTGTTGAAAAGTTCCTTCGGCCTCGGCTTTGCCCGTGCCACGGAAAACATCACCATCACCAACTGCCAAGTCAGTGGTTTCGATCCCGGAACCTTTCTCGATGGCAGCTATGGCCGCACCCAGGAACTCGCGCCGGATCGCGACCGCGTCACCGGCCGCATCAAATTCGGCACCGAATCGAATGGTGGCTTCCGCAACATTGCCATCTCGAACTGCGTCTTCGAGCGCTGCCGTGGCATCGCGCTTGAAACCGTGGACGGCGGCATGCTGGAGGACGTGACCATCAGCAATGTCACCATGCGCGAAGTCACCACCGCTCCCATCTTCCTGCGCATCGGAGCCCGCATGCGCGGACCGGAAGGCGTGCCACTCGGGAAAATCCGCCGCATCCGCATCGACAATCTAACGGTTTTCAATGCGGACCCTCACTACTCTTCTATCATCGCCGGCATTCCCGGCAGCGCGGTCGAGGATGTTTCGCTCAGCAACATCCGCATCCACGCTGCGGGTGGCGGCACCCGCGAGCAGGCGGCGCTGGTTTTGCCGGAGAACGAAAAAGCCTACCCGGAGCCTTCCATGTTCGGCATCACGCCGAGTTATGGATTCTTCATCCGTCATGCGAAAAATGTGCGCATGCACAATGTGGAACTGGATTTCCTCAAAGACGATCTCCGTCCGGCCGTGGTGATCGAAAAATCCTCCCAACTCACCCTCCACAGCGTGGACGTCCGCCGCGCCGAAGGAGTGAAGGGTTTTGTGCTCAAGGAGGTGAACGATTTCACCGCCACTTCCTGCCGGGGCATGGAAGACAAGAAGCTCGAAAAAGCCGCTGCGGAATCTTTCTGAAAAACGCGCCAATACCCCTTTATGGGGATGGGTGAATCGCTGCTGGCATTGGCAGATGCCTAACGTCATTTTCGTTCAGTCGTTTCCCCAGAACCATGAAATCCATCATTCGTTTCCTCAGCATCCTCTGCGTCGCTGCCGGTATGAGCCGCGCGGCGGATATCCCTGACAAATGTTATCTCTTTTCCTATTTCATCGGCAATGGCGAAGATGGATTGCACTTCGCATGGAGCCGGGATGGTTTGAAGTGGGAGGCCCTGAAAAACGGCAAATCCTTTCTCACCCCGAAGGTCGGCGGCAAGCTCATGCGCGATCCCTGCGTGACGACGGGCCCGGATGGGACTTTCCACATGGTCTGGACCGATAGCTGGCACGGCACCACCATCGGTTATGCATCGTCCAAGGATCTGATCACCTGGTCCGAGCAGAAGTCGGTCCATGTGATGAAAGACGAACCCACCGCAAACAACTGCTGGGCCCCGGAGGTGGTCTATGATGAGAAGAAGGAACGGTTCATGATCTTTTGGGCCACCACCATTCCCGGCAAGTTCCCCGAAACCGAGATGGGCGGGAAAAATGATAACAATCATCGCATCTATGCCACCACCACGCTGGACTTCGAGGCGTTTTCACCCACCCGCTTGTTCTTCGATCCCGGTTTCAATGCCATCGACTCCACGCTCATTCCCTTCGAGGGCAAGTCGGTCATGATCTTCAAGGACGAGACCAAGCATCCCAAGGCCATGAAGAACCTGCGCATCGCCATCGCTCCGGAACCTTCCGGACCCTATGTGGTGGAGGAAACACCGGTCAACCCGCCGGGTGCATGGGTGGAAGGACCCAGTGCGTTGAAAGTGGGGGAAAAGGTGATTCTTTACTTCGATGCCTATACCAGGCATCACTATGCGGCACTTTCGACCACGGACTTCAAGTCATGGACCGATGTCACCCCGCAACTGGTGATGCCCAAAGGAATTCGCCACGGCACAGCCTTCGAGGTCTCCGGGGCGGTCGTGGAAAAACTCCTCAAGGAATAACCCATCTTCCGCTGATGAAACCCATCGCCTTGCTGCTGTTCGTTTTTTGGAACCTCCAG
>JALOTR010000268.1 GCA_025457805.1 Akkermansiaceae bacterium
CAACCGAGCGGCCCTCCCACAAAAACTGTCACCCCTTTTCACACGGGACCTGGCTGCAAAAAGGGGGAAAATGCAGCCAACCATTATATATATAGTTTGGCGTTTGGCACAAAAGACATGAATGCACATTCGTGATAGATGCACTCACTAGGACAAGTTATCGCCAACTTTCACCACAAAGAAGGAATCCTTTCCTCAGAAGTTTTTTTAAAGGCCTCTCGTCCGGGGTCATTTTCCACACGTACTCATATGTATATATAGTGCTTCCACGCGTGAGAGAAACTTATCCACCGCCTGTTTTCATCGTGTTTTCATCCCTGTAAAAGATCTGCAAGAAAAAAGATGAGAGTTGGGGCTCTATCTGCAAAATGCAGCCTGAAACCGCTGAATGAAGGTATACTCGCATGGCGGAAGAATACTCTGCTCCAGTGACTTCCGAGGATTCGTCGAGATAGCACGCACCAAGGAAGGGCGATATCGGATCGCCCACCGTGGTTGGAAGGCTCATGAAAAAAGCGAAGCTCTCTTCAATGCCGCGTCCTAGCGCTCCTGCGGAGCTCGATCTTCGCCGCTGACGGATCAAACGGGAAGATCCACAACCTCACACCGGCATTTCATAGCCCTTGCGCCGCGGGCGGTCCTGCCAGGTGGCGGCGTCTGCGTCGCCGACGATCTGCTCGGCTTTCGGATCCCATTTGATCGGGCGTCCGAGGCGCTGGGCGATGCCGGCAAGCTGGCAGATGGTGCCGGTGCGGTGACCCACCGTAGCAGGGCAGATGGTGGGTTTGCGGCTGAGGATGGATTCGACGAAATTCAGGCGGTGATCTTTGGATTCATAGACCTGGATGTCGTTCGGCCCGAACTTGTGGCGGACGAGTTCCTTGGGTGAGGAATCGATTTTTCCGCGGCTGACGAGCACCTCGCCCTTGGTGCCGATAAAGCGGATCATGTGGCCGTTGTCCGGCTTCTTGTCGCGCCAGACGGTGATGCCATCCGCATAGCGATAGTGATGATGCGTCGCTCCCTCGTGGCCGATCGGGATGAACTCGACAGGGCCGGTATTGTCGCGGTCGAGCGCCCACTGGACGATATCGAAGTGGTGGGCACCCCAGTCGCCGAACTTGCGGCTGCCGTATTCCCAGTAGCAACGCCAGCCGCCGCCATAGTTGCCTTTCACCCGGTTTTCCGAGTAATCAAAAAACGGAGTGGGGCCCAGCCAGCGGTCGTAATCGAAGCCAGCGGGCACCGGGACGATGGTTTCCTGAGCCGGCGGTTGCGGGAACTGGCCGAGTTGGCAGTAAATTTCCTTCACCTCGCCGATCAAGCCGTTGCGCACGAGATTTGCCGCGATGCGGAAATGGATGGACGAGCGTTGCTGGCTGCCCACTTGCAGGATGCGCTGGTATTTCTGCTCTGCGGCGACGAGTGCCTTGCCCTCATCGATGGTGAGGGTCATCGGTTTTTCCACATACACATCCTTGCCGGCCTTCATCGCAGCGAGGGCGATGGCCGCGTGCCAGTGGTCCGGTGTGGTGACGCAGACGGCATCCACCGCCGGATTTGCCAGCACCTCCTCGAAGCGGCTGGTGGCGAGGACGTCGTTGTAACCCTTGCCCTTCAGCGTCTCCATGGCCTTTTTCAATTGATCCTCCTTCACATCGCACACGGCGATCGGCTGGATGTCCTTCATTCCCGGGAAGGATCTCACGTGGCCATCGGAAATCAGGCCCATGCCGATGAAGCCCATGCCGATCCGCGAATTCGCGGCGGTTTTTTCCGCGTTGCCCAGCGTCTGGGCCCGGACGATCTGGGGCGCTCCGAACACGGCACCGGCGGCACCAAGGGAGGTTCTGAGGAAATGACGGCGTGAGGTTTTTGGATGGTGACTCATGAGGGTGGGTTGAGAATGGGAATTTCCATACTGCGGCGCAAGGGTCCTTTTTGCACTCCGGGGGGTGTTTTCGCGTCGGATTTCCCGACATCGGAACCAATCGCTCTGCACTGGCGGGAAAAGTTCACTGCATCGCTTGTTAGAAGGGAAACTCCTCTTCCATTTCCCTCACGGTGTTTTCCTTGCCGATGGGCACAGGTTTCGCGCGCTGATGGACCCGGAGGCCATTGACGACGATCGCCTTGTGCGGGCGCACCGGGCAGATGAATTCGCAGCCTCCACAGCCGATGCACAGATCGGCATCCACTTCCGGGATGGTAAGGCCATTTTTCCAAGGAACCATGTGCACGGCTTGAGTCGGGCAATGTTCGGAACAGGCACCACACGATGTGCCCTCCGTCTTGACCACACAGCGGCCGCGGAAAAACTCCGCCACGCCGCTGCGCACGGTTTTCCTTTCCTCCACGCTGATGGGCTGGATGGCTCCGGTCGGGCAGATCTGTGAGCAGTTCGAGCAGTTATAGGAACAGAAAGAGATATCAAAATCCTGGAAGGGTTGCAGGAAACCCGCGAGCCCGTGCTGGGTGATCGAAGGTCGCAACACCTGATCCGGGCAATGGACCACGCATAACTGGCATGCGGTGCAATGACTTTGGAAATGAGCCAGCGATCTGGCTCCCGGCGGCAGGACGGCTTGTTTGTTCGATTGATTCAATCCACCCCGGCAGCCCTGACCGTGACCGCCGCCTTTTCCTGCACCCTTGCCATGACCGCCTTCTGCGAGACTCACGGTGGGAATGATCACTGCGGATGCCAGAAACAATCGCCGATTCACCGAGGGCAAGGCAGGTTGTGTGATCACGGTTGGGGCAGCAGGATCCGCAGCGCGTGCTTTCCTGCCCCAGGATTTTACCATCGAAATGCCATGTTTCCGGCAGCTCGTCACGCAGTCCAAACACATCACGCAACGCGAGTGATCGATGCGATGTTCTTTGAAATCGATGCACTGGGCAGGGCAAACCCGTTCGCACATCGAACAACCCACGCAGGCGGATTCCGCGATGTGGAGGCGGAACAAGGCATGCTTTGAGAAAAATCCCAGCACGGCACCCACCGGGCAGGCCGTATTGCACCACAAGCGGCCGCGCCGGATGGCAACCAGGACGATCAGCACCAACAAACCCAGTCCCACCCCGGTCATGATCCACGAGACGGGCGAGACATCCACCGGTTGGATCCAATGGGTGGCGGCGATGCCATGGTTTGTCCATCCCATGAGCGGCCTCAGGGTGGGAGATATCATTTTCCCGAACAAACTATAAGGATCCAGAAATGCCAGTGGCATCGCAGTGCCGATGATGAGTCCGACCGTTGCCGCCATCACCACGCCAGCCCGCAGCCACGGGCGGCCTTTCTGATAGGGCAGCTTGCGATTCCGCCCGCTGCGCTTTGCCAGCCGGGCGCTCAAATCCATCAAGACTCCCAGCGGACACAACATCGCACAATACACCCGGCCAAACAGCAAGGTCAGCAGAAGCACCGCCACACAGCCGCCCGCCACCCAACCCGCGCCCTGCATCAAGGCCAGCAACGATGGGGTGAACTGGGCCCACAAGGCCATCCTCGCCACCGGTGCGGACAGCCATTGGCCGACATCGGCGAAGGCCAGCGTGCAGGAAATCAGCACCAGCGTCCCCACCCACAGCCTGATCCGCCGATAAGTTATGGCATTCATGGGAACTCAGGTTTCCAGCGTGATCCGCTTGATTTTCACCTTCGTCAAATCCGCCTGACCACCGCCCATTTCCCCGGCCATGCGGACAAATCCGAGATCCTGAGGTTTCATTCCATATAACTTCGCCGCAGCGGCATCGAGTGTCACCATGTCGGTGCCAAGCAGTTGATATTTGGCCAATTCGCCATCTTCTTCAGCCCTGCCCTGGGGACCATTCTTGCGCAGGATGCGGTAGGCATCGATGATGTTGAGATCAGGCTTTCTTGGAGCGAAACAAAGATCGGCAATGCATTGATCCAGCCCCTGATTGTGGAAAAAGCGCCTGTCCCATACCACGCCCATGAGGTTCTTCATGCAGAGTGAAAGTTTGGCTCCACCATGATGTTTGAGCACCGGCACATTGATGAAGACATCGGCATCCAGCATCGCCTTGTGGATGAGCGCTTTCTTCAGGATCTTCGCCTTCGGCAATTCCACCTCGCGGTAGTGGTCCTCCAGATTCGCCGGAGCCATTTTGCCACCTGCATCCGTCACGGCCTTGGCAATGCCGCTGGTCTTGTAAGAACGTTCCCAGTTGTGGCAAGTGTGATCAAATGCAGTCACCTTGTCGGCCCCCGCAGCAAAACAGTGTTTCACGATCGCGGCCACCAAGTCCGGGTTGGTATTGGCCGGAACTTCCGGCGGTTGATCCCATGCGATGTTGGGTTTGATCACCACATGCTGACCCTTTTTCACAAAGGCCTTCATCCCGCCCAGCACAGCGATTCCAGCTTCAAACATCACCACCGGTCCGCCATTCCGCACGGCAACGATGTCCCATGGCCCATCCTCATTCGCTTCCGCTGCCGCAAACAGCGGATTCTGCCAGGAAATGGCGACCGCAGTGGCAGTCGCACCCTCGATGAAACGACGGCGATTGAGTTGCATGATGGTTCCTCCACGTGGGTTGATCCACCGTTGACGCTAGAGGCCTGTCTGCCACCTGCAACCTCATCGGCGGAAACGCGCTTCCTATGCAAAGATATGCGGACCTGCTCCGAGCGAGGGTTCCCCCGCACCGCGGTGTCATGAGCACTTCCACAGAAGGATTCCGGGGGCTCCGCGGTGCGGGGAAAAAGTGTCGGAAACTCAGCGATCCCTGCCTTCTTCCTCTTCGCGCAGTGATTCCATCGGGGCCTCCAAGTCATGCAGGGCCGCCGCATCCGCGATGCCTTGTTTCATGCGGCGGATGGCTTTCATCTTGCGGTTGATCGCCTCGTTGACCGCGCCGTAGGAATTCGAGTCCATGGCAAAGTTGGAAGAATCCGCCGCGTGGATGTTCATGCGACCCGCCGTGGCGATGGCGTCCTGATTGGCTCCCAGAAACAAAAACTTCCAGGCATAAGTCTCCGTCTGGTGGCGGATGCGCCGCGAAATGTCCTGCCACGTGTATTGATGAGAGGCGTTCTCCATGCCGTCGGTGAGAATGGCCACGATCACCTGGCCCGGGCGCTCCGCTTCCGGCAGCGCGGCGAGTTTTTTTCCGAGCGAATCAATGGTGATCCCGATAGCATCCAGCAAAGCCGTGCTGCCGCGCGGGACATAAGTGCCGGTATCCAACTCC
>JALOTR010000269.1 GCA_025457805.1 Akkermansiaceae bacterium
ATGAGATTGGACATCACATCAGTCGTCCTCGGTTTGCTCCTCATCGTTTCCGGTCTTTCCGTCCGAGGTGAGGACGCGGCGGTCTTGGGTAAAATCGGCGGGATTGAATTGAGCACTTCCGAGGTTCTCTCCGCGCTCGACGAGAAACAAAGAGCCGCCGTCGCCAGCGATCCCGCGGCGGCCAGCCAGGTTGTGCGCGCCCTGCTGGTGCAAAAACTGGTTCTCGAACAAGCCATCGAGAAAGACTGGGACAAACAACCTGCCGTGATTGCCAAACTCGTCCGCCTGCGCGAGGAAGCGATTGCCGAGACTTATCTGGACTCCCTTTCCATGCCGGAGGATGGCTACCCATCGGAAACAGAACTCAAGGATGCCTATGAGTCTAACAAATCCCGCTTGGTCACACCCAAGGCCTACCGACTCGCCCAGATTTATATCAAACTCGATCCAGCCAACGAAGCCGCCGGAAAGAAACGCCTCGACGAGGTAAACAAACAACTCGCCGCCAAGGGTGCGGATTTTTCCACCATCGCCGCCAAGACCAGCGACGATGCCGCAAGCGCCGGCAAGGGCGGTGAAATCGGCTGGCTCAGCGAATCCCAGATCCAGCCAGGCATCCTCAACGAAGTCACATCCCTCAAAACCGGCGTCCTCTCCAAACCGATCCGCCTGCCCGACGGTTGGCACATCCTCAAGGTGCTCGATATCCGCGAGCCTCGGACACCCGCCTTGCAGGAAATTCGTGACGAACTTGTCACCAACCTGAGAGCGGAGAAACGACGGATCAATCGTCAGAAGGTTCTTGCCGACCTTCTCCAAGAACATCCGCCCGCGATCAATGAAATCGAACTCATGAAACTCCGCTGAAGCCGTGAGCGGATGATTTCATTTCCTCCATTTCCCCATCTCCCATGAAGCCAAAACGCCTGATTTTCCATCCCACGCCACTGTTCGGTCACACGCTCCGCTGTGGTGTGCCGATGGTGCTTGGATTCATGGTATTCTTTTCCGGTATCGATGCGGAAGCGGGCGACATCCTGCGCGGCGGAGCAGGTGGTGGAGCGGGTGGAAAACCACGTCCCGGTGCCCAAGGCGGCGCGCCCACACCGGCGGCCACCGATGCCGCGCGGGCGAATGCGCGCGACACGCTCGCGAAAACATCCCGCACCTTGCAATCGATCCGCGACATGCAGGCAGCCGCCCGCCAAGCCGCGATCAAAGGCCAGGTCAAACCCGGGAAAAACCAAGGCATCACCCTGCCCAAAGTGCCCAACGGTCTCGGCACCGGCGGCCTCAAGCCCACCGGCGGCACCACCAAACCTTCCTCATGGGTCGGTGCGAAAAATCCCACCCAAACATCGAAGAACGGCAAGGTCACTGTCACCATCGAGCAGACCCAGCAACAGGCATTGCTCAAGTGGGACAGCTTCAACGTCGGCAAAAAAACCACCCTCAACTTCAATCAATCCGCCGGCGGTGCCGATGCGGGAAAATGGATCGCCTTCAACCAAGTCACCGATCCCTCCGCCAACCCCACCCAGATCCTCGGCAACATCACCGCGGACGGCCAGGTTTATATCATCAATCCGAATGGTATCATCTTCGGCGGATCCAGCCGAGTCAACGCCCGCGGCCTCACCGTTTCCTCCCTGCCCATCAATGAGAATCTCATCGAGCGCGGTTTGTTGAACAATCCGGACGGGCAATTCCTTTTCAGCGGTCTGGACATGCCCGCCGGAAATGCAGGCACACCGGCATTCACCGCCCAGAAGCCGTTTTCCGCCGATGGAAAATACGGTGATATCACAGTCGAAAGCGGGGCCGTTCTCAGCAGTCCGACCAACTCCGCCAAAGTCGGTGGACGCATCACTTTGGTGGGACCCAACGTGACCAACAACGGCACGATTTCCACTCCGGACGGACAAGCCATCCTTGCCGCCGGACTCCAGGCTGGCTTCGCAGCACACGCCTCCACGGATCCCAGCTTGCGCGGACTCGATGTATTCATCGGAGCGATCCAGGCAGCGGACGCCGCCGCTTATGCAGGCAAGGCCACCCAGAACGGCCTCATCGAGGCTCCACGCGGAGCAATTACGATTGCAGGTGCCTCCATTCATCAGAACGGCGTTTTGGAAAGCAGCACCTCGGTCTCGCTCAATGGCCGCATCGATCTGCTCGCCCACTATGATGCCATTTCCAATCCCGCGCTCGGCAGTGCCGGATCGGCCGGTGCGAGTCCGTTCATCTATCAGAAATCCGGGCTCGTGCAAACCGGCACCGGCAGCCTGATGAGAATCCTGCCCGAGTGGGCGAGCAAGGAAACCGCCATCGGCACCGAACTCGCGCTGCGCTCACGGATCAACATCGAGGGCAAGGCCATCCACCTCGGTGCCGAGTCCACCTTGCTCGCACCCAATGCGCTGGTCAACATCAAGGCAGGTGAATGGATCCTCACAGGAGACTCCACCGCCCTCACCTCAAGCTTCGAATCCACGACCGGACAGGTTTATATCGATCGCGATGCGTTGGTGGATGTTTCCGGTTCCAGCCAAGCCTCGGTGGATGTGGGGAAAAACATCATTTCCGTCGATCTCCGCGGCGCGGAACTCGCCAACTCGCCCCTGCAACGCGATGGCAAGCTCCGCAACGAAACCATCTTCGTCGATATCCGCGACCAGGGAATCTATCAGAATGAAATGTGGGTGGGCACACCGCTTGCCAACGTCTCCGGATTTGCCAACCTCATCCAGCGCACCGTGGGCGAACTCACGGTGAATGGCGGTGAAATCAACATCGACTCCGGTTCATCCGTGGTGCTTCGCGAAGGTGCGAAACTCGATGTTTCCGGCGGACTCATCCATTACAAGGCAGGCACCGTGCGCACCACGCAGTTGATCACCGGCGGCCGCTTGGTGGACATCAGCACGGCTTCACCTGATGTGGTGTATGATGGAATTTTTGATGGGTCCTTCACCGTATCGAATCCGAAATTCGGTGTAAACGACGTCTATTTCGGCGCTCTCGCACCGGATGGCAGCCGCTTCGAGGCCGCATCCGATCAAGGAGGAAACGGCGGCACGCTGTCCATCACCGCGCCGGAGATGGCGCTCGATGGAAGTTTCATCGGCAAGACCTATGCGGGCGATCGCCAACGTCTCACCCCACCGGGGCGCAGCACGCTCAATCTCAATTTCCTCGGGCGTGACAAGACCTATCAAACACTGCCCTTCTTCTCACCCGCCGCGCCGGATATCGTATTCTCCTCCAAGCCATCGCAAGTGGCACCGGGCGAGTTCGGCCTGGATGCGGATGGCAACCCGCTGGGTCTGGATGCGGAAAGAAGTTCCACGGTCCAGCTTTCCTCGCGGCTGATGTCACGCGATGGATTCGGGATCGTTTCCATCGACAACCGCGATGGCTCGATCACGGTCCCGGAGGACGTGCGTATCAAGGCACCGGGCGAAGGGCAGATATCATTTTCCGCCTCCAATATCATCATCGATGGCAAGATCACCGCGCCCGGTGGCGAGTTATCATTTACCAGCAATTTCCTCGATCTCGATACACTCAACCAACTGGCCAACACCACCGGCGGCGAACTTCCCGAACCCACGGAACCACGGGGATTGTTCAAACTGGGATCACGCGGTGTGATTGATACCTCGGGCTTGTTGGTGGATGATCGGAAGATCACATCCGCCAGTGAAATGGGTCCGGTTTTCACGGCCGGCGGTTCGGTGAGCGTGCGGGCTTTTTCCGCAGATCTCCAGACAGGCGGAAAGATCGATGTCTCCGGCGGAGCAAGCATCGATCCGCGCGGTGCGGTCACCTATGGCGCGGCCGGCGCGATCTCCGTCCAAACCGGGCGTGACACCACCGTGACGGCCTTGATCGGAGGCACATTGAATCTTGGAGCCTCCTTGCAGGGGTTCTCCGGCAAATCCGCCGGCAGCCTCACATTGGGCGCTCCTGCATTCCAGATTGGCTCCGGCACGGCAGCGGATGGCGTCACGGTGCTCGATCCGGAATTTTTCAACCGCGGTGGGTTTGGCACCTTTTCATTGTTGGCGAGTGGCCTGCCTTCCGGCACGCCGGAAACTTTCGTCACCGGTGTGAGAATCACCGAAGGAACCGTCATTCGTCCAAAAGTAATGAGTCTTGTGGCGCGGACCACGGATTCCACTTTCAGTCTGCGCCGCGTGCTGCAAGCGGAAGGCGTCCGCGCCCCGGGCACGCTTTCATTTTCCGCCTCTGGCGCGGTGAATCCATTCAACAACACCATCCTCGGATTGGGTGAGATCGTCTTGGAAAAAGGCGCATCCATCCGGACGGATGTGAAGGGATCGGTCACGTTGACCGGTGACCTCGTGACGATCGCCGGATCCATCATCGCTCCCGGCGGATCGATTTCCGCCGCTGGGGGCTCACGTTATATCTCCAATGATCCGAACCTGCTCCTGCCCACCACCCTGATTGGCAGCGAGGCGGTTCTTTCCACGGCTGGAAAACGTTTGTTGGTCCCCAATGCATTCGGACTTCGCCAAGGCCAGGTCGTCGCAGGTGGTTCGATCACTCTGGGCGGCAATCTGGTCGCGGAGAGTGGTTCCTTGATCGATGTGTCCGGCGCGTCGGGCGTGCTCGATCTGCCGCTCGGCTCCACCAGCCTTGAGGGTGGCACGACAGGTTCGACCAGCGGTTTTGCCACCTCACCCGTGCGCATCGATTCCAACGGCGGCACGATCACACTGAGTGGTTCGCGGATGTTATATGTGGAATCCACCCTGCGCGGGGAAAAAGGCGGGGACTCGGCCATCGGCGGTTCGCTGAGTGTATCATCCGGTCGCTTTGCGGAGTTCGGCACCATCACCAACACGGCGGAAATCAATCTCATCGTCCGCCAGGATGCCGCCCTGCTGGGTTCGGGCATTGTGGACAGCGGAGCAGGGACCGCCGCCACCGCACCCGATGGCACCGCACTGCCGGGGATTGGCAATTTATCCATCTCGTCTTTTGAAGATGGTGGTTTTCACTCCTTGTCCTTGTTGGGCAATGTGGCCTTCGAGGGCGATGTGAACCTGCGCCTGCCCGGCAGCCTGCGGCTTTCGAGTGGCGGCGTGGTCCAGGCGGATGGCGCGGTGAGACTCACTGCCGGATATGTCTCCATCGGCCAGAGTTTCATCCCTCCACAGGCACCGGGAGATGAATTGTTCCTGTTCACGCAAACC
>JALOTR010000270.1 GCA_025457805.1 Akkermansiaceae bacterium
CCAACAGGAAATCCTCGATTACCTCAAGATGTCCCAACGCCGGACCGGCATCATGCCCTCCACGCGGGAAATCCAGCACTATTTCAAATTTGCCAGCCAGACCGCTGCCATGAGCCACCTGCGTGCGCTCGAACGCAAGGGCGTGATCCAGCGCCTCGCCGGCAAGGCCCGCGCAGTCATTTTCCCGGAAGATCTCGACCGTGGGGAAATCGCCGACATCCCGATCTACGGCAGCATCGCCGCCGGCATGGCGCAGGACACCGAGACCGAACGCGAAGGCTGCGTCTCAGTGGACATCACCGCCCTCGGCATCCCCCGCCACGCCAAAACCTTCGCCCTCAAGGTGCGCGGGGATTCAATGATCGATGCGCACATTTGCAGCGGCGATACCGTGATCCTCGAGTTCCGCCAACCGCGCAAAGGTGACATCGTGGCAGCCCTGATCGACGGCGAAACGACACTCAAGCGCTACCTCGTAGAAAAAGGCCAGCCCTTCCTCCGCGCGGAAAACCCGGAATACCCCGATCTGATCCCCGCACGGGAACTGATCATCCAAGGCGTGCTCGTCGCATTGCTCCGGCATGCGGCATGATGTGCCTGCCGCATGATGGGCCTGTCGCTTGACGTGCCTGTCGCTTGATGGGCTCGGAGTACTTGCGCTCTCCAATTGGTCAGACCGATCTGTCTGACCTGTCTGACCTGTCTGACAATCGCGGGAAAAACCGCCGATTTTGTTAAGAGATCTGAATGATTGACGGAGTCGGTGGTTTTGCCTAGGCTCCGCTTTCAGGAATGTCCAACGCCACCATTTCGTTCTTTTGCCCGGCTTGCTCCATCAAGCTGACCGTCCCTGCAAGCTTGGCGGGTGTGGTCGGTCCTTGTCCGTCTTGCAGGAACCAAATCCAGGCGCCCATCCCCGCACCTCCCGTTTGCCAAGCCTCAGCGCCAGTAGCTCAGCCGGTTGCGCCTTATCCTCAACCGATTGCCCAGCCGATCGTTCAGCCTGTGGCTTATGCCCCCGAGGTGCAGCAGGTTCCTCAAGCGCCTCAAGCACCTCAAGCATCCTACCAACCGGGTCCAGCCGTGGCGGGCCTGCCTTCGATTGCTGGTGTTCCGCCGGTTTATCCTGCGCCCGGTCCTCTTCCGCAAAGTCAGCCTCCTCAGGGCTATCCCGGCTATCCGGACTATCCCGGAACCCAGCAGGCTGCCCCCACTCAGGCTGCTCCGGTTTATGCTGACGCCGCGTCCGCGCCCGTTCAATCATCCGGGTATCCTGTGGCTGCGGGCCACGCTGTTCCTGTCCAAGCCTCTCCCGGCTATCCAGCTTCTCCCGTTTCCCCTCCGATGGGCGGTGCGCCTGTAGAGCTGGGATATGGTAGTTCGGGGGTTGCTCCCGCTCAGCCAAGTGAAGCCGCGTCCGCTCCGGCAGCCGAACTTCCCGCCCATCTTTCTCCGCCACCGCTTCACACGGGGCCCTTTGCGAACCCGCAAGTCTCGGCACCCCGCGGGCCTGAGCCCAGTGCGGCTGCCTCCAGCAATCCACCGGTTCTGAAGCCGGAGCCCCGCCAGTTGCCGAATCGGGCCCATGCCGAGGTGGTGGCCAAGCAGATGCCGGAACCGGCTCCCGCGGATCAAAAGCGAAAGCCGCATCCATCGGTTCCCCGCCATCCCCACCGCAACAGCCTCTTCAAGCGGGCGATCATGCTGGTTCTCTTTCTCGTGATGGCAGGTGCTTTGTTTTTGGGAGTGATGAAATTTCTCAAAGTGGACCGCAACAATCCACCCGCAGGCTCGATTCCCACCAACCCGCCAGACACGACGGCGGCCGATGCGCCGAAGGACGCGCCAGCCACATCCGGGACCACCACCGATCCTGCCCCGAAGGCAGGCTCCGAAACAGAAAAAGCGCCCGCGCCCGCTCCGGCACCGGACAAAACTTCGCAAACACCCAAGCAGCCCGCAGCCCTTCCGACTCCGGCTTCCCAACAACCAACCCTGATCGAACCCGCGCCTGAACTTCCTGAAGGCCTCGAAGCCAAATCCCCGGGCATGGAGGCCTTGGCGGTTTTGGAGAAATTTCTCACCGCATCTTCACTCGCTGAGAGGCTTCCCTTGATGGAAACCAAGACTCCGGAGGCGGAATTGGCCACCAGCATCCTCTCGAAACCCCTCCCTCCCGCGCCCAAGATGCTGCTGGAGTATCAGGAGTCCAACAACGTGGAAGGCGTGGTGGATTTCTACTACAACGTCGATTTTGAAACCGATAGCGGCCCCAACCTGCAAACCATCCTCGTCCGCACCCGCGGCGGTGGCGAGCCCAAGGTGGTGGCGGATCCTTTCCTCGATTTGTTCGGCGGGCGGCTCGCCGCGTATGCCGCCAAACCCACCGACAAGGCGGGCGAGTTCCAGGTGATAGTTTCCGCTGTGGCATCCTGCATGGATCCCAAGATTCCCAACCGGGAAAAGAAACTCACGCTCAAGCTGCTGCCACGCGACAACACGAAGGAGATCGCCCTGGCCTACTTCGGCAAGATGTCCAAGATCCACGAGATGCTGGAAGATGGAACCTACAGCCTGAGTTATGGCAAAGCCAAGAGCTGCACGGTGATGTTGAGGTGGAACACCGAGGACAACGCGGAGTATCCCTATCTCGAAGCGATCGCCCTCAAGGCTTTGGATTGGAATCCTTGACGCGGCCCGCGTCCTTGAGAGCGCGCCATCCTCCGTGGAGGACCCGCACTTCCGCCCCGAGATCGAGCGCCCGGATTCGATCCGCCACCTGCCGGCTGAGACCGCAATTTTCATCACCGCAATAGACAATCACCTGCGGACTGACGGCGATTCGCTCGGCCGCCGCAGCTTCGAAGGCCTGCATGTCCTCGGTGGGATCAAGATTCCAAAGCAAGGATCCCGTCATGCCGTTTTTCTTCCAATCCGCACGGGATCGGGCATCCACCCAGACGATGTCCGGAGAGTCCGGCACGGATTCCAGGCACAGCTCATCCGGCTTGAGCAAGGCGGGATCGCACTGGAAAGTCCGCGTCGGCGGACCCGCAATCAGGTAAGTCGCCCCGGCAGCGCCGAGCGCCACCACGGAGACCAAGGCCAGTTCCGCCAGCGCATTCATGGCTTGGCGGCGGCCTCGGCGGCAGTCGGCTTGCGGACGACGGCGAAGGCCTGCTGGATGCGGTGCTTGTCGAGGTCGCAATCGGTTTCAATGCGAATGATCGCGAGGCCGGGCGTTTTGATGTCCAAGGGAGTGACCACGAGGTCGTAGCTTTTTCCTTCTTCCACCGTCTTGAGTTCCTGGGCGAATGCCTTGGACGAGCAATGGGTGGCGGTGATCTTGATCGGCTTGCTGTGATTCATCTGGATCCGGATGGTTTGCGAATCCGCCTGACCGCCGAGATCCCATTTCAGGGTCTTGGGCTCCAATTGGATGAGCACCGGAATGTGCACGCGGACGGTGAGGGAAACCGAGGGCTTTTCAGCCGGATCCCCGTCCAGCCAGAGGGCGATGACCTTGTCCACATCGCCGGAAAAATTCCCCATATCGAACTCCGCGCGGATGGTTCCCGTTTCGCCCGGGGCGTAGCGGAGTTTGTTTTCCGAAATCTTCACCGCCATGCAGGAGCAGGTGGAATTGTATTCGCGGACGGTGATCGGCTTGTCGGTCTTGTTGGAAAAGGTGAACTCGGCCGCCACCGTTTTGGCATCCGCCGGGGCATGGATTTCCTTCAAAACTTCCGGAAAACTCAGCCCTGCGGCATAAGAGCAGGCAAGCAGGGACAGCCAGATGCAGAGGATGCGTTTCATGAGAGGATTATTTGCCCTTTTTCGCATCCGGCGCAAGCGCCACGGCGATGATCAGCCGCCCGCCCCGCCATTGGGGACCGAGCACATAGAGCGGCCGATTGCCTTCGAGGCGGGCGTCGGTTTTCACGATCTTCTTGCGCGCGAGCCACAATTCCAGATCGAGGATGGCCGTTTTGGAGGTCGGGCGGCCTTGGGCTTCGAAGCGGATCATGACTTCGTTGGATGGCTTGAGCGGCTGGGCCCAGCTTTCGTAACTGCGGAGCAGCGGTTGCACGTCGGTGCCGAGCACGCGGTAGCTTTTGAAACGAAGTCGCTCTTCCCGGCGCAGGCGCTCCGCGACCTCTTCCGGCACGGCCGCAGCCTTCGGTCCGGCGGATTGGGGATCGCCATCGGTGGCATGATAGACGGTCACGCTGACCTGCCCGATCTTTGCATTGCCGGGATCCTGTTGTGCGGCGGCGGGTCCTGTGGCGCAAACCGCCATCAGGAAACCCACCAGTCCTCCGCTGAAGAAGCGCCGGTTCATAGGCCAGCCGGGTCAATGCCCTCCGGTTCATTTCCTGCGGTGGAATCGATCTCGCGCTCGGTGGGAACGGCGGCGGTTTCGGAAAAATCCATGGCATCCGGAATCGCATCCACGCCGCTGAGCACGATCACTGTGGCGGATGCCTCGGAACTGGCAAACCACTCGGCAGCCACATCGCCGTCCGGTGTGTAAACGATGGGTTCCACAGGGATCGCCTTGGGAGCGCCCGCCACATCGATTTCCGGCGGGCCGGGTTGGACCCTTTGACCGGCAAAAAACGCAAATGCCATGCCCGCACAAGCGGCGAGAGGCATCCACCATCCCTGCCAGGACAACCGTTTTTTCTGGGCTGCGGCTGGCTCGCTTTCCACCGCCTGGACTTCCTCACGGATGCTGCGGGCGATCCGGGCGCTGAAGAACTCGGCATGGGGCGGCTCTTCCGAGGCGGGCATGGCCTCCCTCATCATTTTCCGCCAACGCCTCACTTCCTCGCGGGCAGCAAGGTGCTCGGGCTGATTGCCGAACGACGCTTCGAAGGTGGCAAGTTCCTCACCCGTCAATTCGTCATCCAGCCACAAGGCCAGCTTGGTTTCATCGGGATTCGTATTCATCTTTGAGCAGTGTCTGGAGTTTCTGGCGTGCGTAGTAAAGCCGGCTCATCACGGTGCCGATCGAGCATTCCATCACATCGGCGATGTCCTTATACGAGAGTCCTTGCACATCTTTCAAAATCACGGCCTCCCGATGTTCCGGTGAGAGTTTGCCGAGGGCGATCTCGATTTTCACCCGCAGCTCGCCTTGTGCCATGGTGTGGTCCGGGGAATCCCCGCCGGAGGGAGTGGTGAAGGAAGACGAATCAATGCGCTCTCTCTCGAAAATCTCGTCATTCAGCTCGCCCACGCTGTCGAGCTTGCGTTTGCGGGTCCAATCATAAACCACGTTGTGGGCGATCCGATAGAGCCACGTCGAAAAACGCGCCTTGGCCTCAAAGCGGGGCAGCGCGTTCCATGCCTTGATGAAGACCTCCTGCGAGAGGTCCCAGGCATCGGCTTCCTGATGGATCATGTTGCGGATCATGGCGAAAATTCTTCCTCGGTGGCGGGTGACGAGCAGGTCGTAGGCACCCAAATCCCCCTGTTGCGCACGGGCAACGAGTCGGAAATCATCGTTCGGATCCTCCAGCGAAGTGTCCGCACCGACGGGACCGACAGGTCCCTGCGCGATGTTCGACGGGTCTTCGCTGGATTTATTCATCGTTAGACAGGAAATGCCGCAGGACCAATGCCAACAGCCCCATCAGACTGACTGCTGAATGCGTCCGGTGCAACCCGGAATGTCCAAGCGACCCAAGCCGGTATCGACGCGGCGGACCGGATCTGATGGGCTCGCGGCGATGAATCGGGACGACGAACTCAAACAAGCCGCCGCGGA
>JALOTR010000271.1 GCA_025457805.1 Akkermansiaceae bacterium
TG
Organism: Akkermansiaceae bacterium; assembly: GCA_025457805.1. Classification (GTDB taxonomy): domain Bacteria; phylum Verrucomicrobiota; class Verrucomicrobiia; order Verrucomicrobiales; family Akkermansiaceae; genus Luteolibacter. The sequence goes on from JALOTR010000271.1 coordinate 3, forward strand.
AATGTGCCAAGCGGCGATGGAGAGGTCGCCGCCGCGGGTGCCATAGGTGTCATAGGAATAATCCCAACCACCGGATTTGGGGTGTTGATTGTCGATGATGAACTGGCCGGCCTTCTGGGTCACTTCGTAGAGATTGGGCACATTGATTTCGCCTTGTTTGCAGAAGGTGGCTGCTTCCGCGAGGGCGTAGGTGGCGATGGAATGTTCGTAGGGCCAGTGTTTCTCCGCCGGGTTGGTGGTCAGTTTGCCCTCGGTCTTCATGCCGATGTTGATCAGATAAGTCATGGCGCGAAGAACGGTGTCGCCATAGTCCTTGGAAAGCGGAGTTTCGCAGTGGCCGAGATATGCCAGCAACGCGAGGCCAGTCATGGCGGTCTTGTTCGATCCGGTCCAGGAACCATCAGCGCTCTGAGTCGCCTTGAGCCAGTTGAGAGCCTTCACCACGGCTTCTTCGCATTCGGGAGTGCCACCTGTCTCCTGAAGACGGGCGAGACGATCCTCTTTGGAACAGCGCTTTTTCATGCTGGCCGGAACATTGCCGAATCCGCCGCCAGCACCGTCGCCATCGCCCCAGCCGTTGCCGAAGTCATTGCCATCCCCGAAATCCATGGAAGGCGTGCTGATGTCCACATCCGGCACCGGAACGGCGGTGGGAGATGCGGTGTTGGCGGTGATCACCTTGGCCATCGATGATGATGGAGAGGAAGGCTTGCGATCCATGCTTGTCTGCACCTTGCGCTCTTCCAACTGGGTGTCTTCCGTGACGCTGGATTCGTAAGTGACGATCGTCGGGGTTTCCTTGACGAGGGTGGGAAGGAGGAAAACTCCCAGCAAGAGAGCGATTAGAATCACCGTCAACAGGGCGATCACCATCGACGAGATCGTGGAATTCCGGCGCTGGGCCTGGAGTTTCGCGAGCGCTTCAGGACTGAGTTGGGCGTGGATGCTCATGGTTTTTTCGGATGCGGGAGATTAACTGTCTGTTTCCCGCATGCCAGTAGAAAATCCGGATTCATGAGGGAATAGGGCGATTCGTGCCTAGAACGAACTTCCCGGATCAATCTTAGGAGAAAAGTTCGATTTTTTTCCGGGTGCTTGCGAAAATAAGAACAACCATGTTTGGCGGAGCAGACATTTCCGGATTACCATGAAATCCATGAAACCCATTTTTCAAGCGATGAAGGGTCATCATTTTCGCCGTTCGGGCTTCACCCTGGTTGAGCTGCTGGTGGTCATTCTGATCATCGCCGTGCTGGCAGTGCTGGTGACCGCCGGGGCGAACCGCTTCATTGAAAACAGCCGGAAAGTGAAGGCGATGGCGCAGTTTCGCGACTTCCAGGTCGGGATGACTCTCTTTGAAGGGGATTACCAGAAACCGCCGATTCCCAAATCCAAACGCGACACGGGATGGGACACGATTTACGGCGACCCCGGTGGGAACTACACCACGCAGTTTCTAGTTTCCGCCTTGGCGGGTGAGGACAAGGATTTCCCTTACAAGGGCGAGAATTTCTCTTCGAGGGACGTCAATCCTCGGAACGAATCCTACATGACCTTCCCCTTCTCGGCTGATAAAAAGAACGGAGTCGGACCGGATGGCAGGCTTTACGATCCTTGGGGCGGAGAGGTCATCGTGGCCATCAATGGATTCCTGGGCGCTTGGGCTCCCTCTGGCCTATCGGATTTCAACAACGGCCAGAACGATCGCCGCCTCCACACTTGGGGCCTCGCCGAATACAAGGAAACCAAACCGAAGGATCAATCCTACGTGTTCTGGTCCTATGGCAAGGACAAGAAAAAGGGCAAGAAAGCTCCCAACAACCAGACGGTGGTGCCTCTTCAGGGATCGGACGATGTGATTTCCTGGTGAATTTCAACCGAGTTTCGGGAAACTCTCCAGAATCCCTTCGCAGCCGTCTTCGAGGAGTTCGATGACGTGGTCGAAACCGCGTTGGCCGCCGTAGTAGGGATCCGGCACGCGGGGATCGTCGTGATGGCGGCAGAAGCTGACGAATGGCTGGATTTTCGAGTGATGGAGCTTGGCGGGATCCAGGTTGCGGACGTCGGAAAGATTCGTTTCGTCCATGGTGACGATGAGATCGAAGTAATCGAGGTCCTGTTTGCGGATTTGGCGGGCGCAGCCCTCGGAAGGGATATTCTTGCGGCGAAGGGCGTCTGCCATGCGAGCGTCCGGTGCGGATCCGCGGTGGTGGCCGATGGTGCCGGCAGAATCAATTTCAAATTCCGCGGCCCTGCCAGCGAGGGTGGCCTTCATGCGCAGCACGTTCTCCGCAGCAGGCGAGCGGCAGATGTTTCCGAGACACACGAAGAGCACGCGATGAATGGAGCGGGGGGAATTCACGGGCGGGGTGATCGGTCCAATTCGCTTTGCAGACAATCGAATTCCGACACGCGATCAAGTGGGATTGGTGATGGGAAACATGAGCTTCGATTATAAGAAGATTGGGATTCGCACGGCCAATCGGATCGTCATAGGCTCCGCCCATGACGCGGCGCGCGGTATGGACGGCATTGTTGGCAATCGGGGTGGTCGTGGCCGCCTTCGGGGTGGGGCGGCTCAAGTTGGACCCGGATCCGTTGGGCATGTTATCGGGGGAAATGCCGGAAGTGCGGGGTTTGAGGGCATTTCACAAGGTTTTTGCGAGGGAAAACGAGCTGGTGCTTCTCATCGAGGGCGGCGTGGAGGATGAGGGATTGATGGCGGAAAAGGCGCAATCGCTTTCCGAGCATTTGCTGGAAGCCGGGGTGGCGGGGCGCGCCCGATGGCAGCCACAATGGATGGAGCAGGGTGGGGGAATGGCCGATGTGCTGGCTTATTTGTGGCTGAATGGCCCCAACGATGTGGTGCGGGAGCGCGCGGAAGCATTCTCGGCGGAGAAATCGAAGGCCACGCTCCAGGAAGCGCTGGCAAAGGTGGCGACCGCGATGGAAGGCACGGACTTGTTGATGCGCGCCCATGATCCGCTGGGTTTTCTGGATCATCCTTCGCTGGCCCCCCTGATCGACGGTGCGGGGGAGGATGGAGCCGGATTCGAGAGCCCGGACGGCCATGGCCACATCGTGATGATCGAGGCACCGAAAGGCCTCAAGGGATACCGCGAGTCCGGCGAGTGGCTGAAGAACCTGCGCAGCGAAGTGGAAGAGTGGAAAACGGCCGAAGGCGGCGGGGTGAAAGTTCACATGACGGGCGAGCCGGTCTTCGCTGCCGAGATCGGCGGGGCGATGGAAGAAGACATGAAGGGCACGGTGGGCATCACGTCCTTGCTGATCGGTTTGTTGTTTTGGTGGATGCAGCGGAAGCTGGTCCTTGCGGGGGGCTTGAGTTTGGTGATCGGGCTCGTGTTCCTTACCTCACTGGGAATGGCCGGGTGGATCTTTGGGGAGCTGAGCATCATGGCGGCGGGGTTTGCGGCCATTTTGATCGGGCTCACGGTGGATTACGGCGTGCTGATTTGTCAGGAAGCCAAGCACACTGGGAGAAATCGCGATCTTTTATGGAAATCGACAGCGGCATCGGTGTTCTGGGCTGCCTTGACGACGGCGGTGGTGTTTTTTGCGCTGAATCGCAGCGGGCTTCCGGGGATCGCGCAATTGGGCACCATGGTGGCTTGTGGAATCATGGCGGGGGCGGCCCTGATGTTGGGATTTTATCTCCCCTTTGTCGCCAAGGTCGGAGCTAAACTGCCACCGGTGAAGCCCGGCGGGAAAGTGCCTATTCCCACGCCCCGGGTGGCGGGATGGGTGGCGGGTGGGCTTGCCTTGGTGGCGACGGGCATCGTGATTTGGAAGGGTCTGCCGCAGGTGACCTTCGATGCAGCGATGATGCGCCCGCGAAACAGTGAGGCGATGGCGGCATTTTCCAAAGTGCAGGAAATGTTTCCGCGCATGGGGGATCACTCGGTGCGGCTGATGGTGGAGGCACCGGATTCGGAGACGATGGAAGAGCGCTTGGAAAATGCGGCACGCCTGATCGCGGAGAATACATTAGCGGAATCGTCAGTCCTGCCCGCAGATTGGTGGCCGAACGAGGAGCGGCAGAAGGCCAATCGCGAGCTGCTGACGCGCTGGGTGGCGGATCGATCCCGCTTGATGGCGGAAGCGGAGGCAACGGGTTTCACCCAGGAAGGCATGGCCATGGGTGGCGCGGTTTTGGAGGCGATGGCCGGTTTGCTCGATCAACCGTCGAAAGCTGCGGTGTTTCCCCAATCCGAGGCGGCGCAGGAAATCATGCGGATGTTCGTCGTCAAGAATCCCGACGGAAGCGGAACGGTGGCGGGCATCGTGCACCCCAAGCCCGGCTTGCAGATGGAAGGAAAGGACGCGATCCATTTCCAGCGGATGAGTGCGGATGGGATATCGCCTGCGAGTTGGGAGCTGCTGGGGCCGGCGGTGGGACCCTTGGTGCGCAAGGACATCACGCATGTGTTTCTGCCGATGGCAGTCCTGATGGTGGTGATGCTGGGTTGGATTTTCCGCTCCGCCAGGGAGGTGCTGGCTTGCATCGCGATGATGGCGCTCAGCGGGATGATCCTGCTTGCGATGATGGCGCTGCTGGGCATGGGCTGGAATTTCCTCAACATCGCCGCCACTCCGCTGCTGCTGGGCACGGGAATCGACTATGGAATCCACGTGGGGCTCGCGTTGAAACGCAATGGGGGAGATCTCCGCGCGATGTGGCAGGGCACCGGGAAGGCGGTCCTGTTTTGTGGCGCTTCCACGGCGATTGGATTCGGCTCGCTGATTTTTGCCTCGAATGAAGCCATGGCCAGCCTTGGTGCGGTGGCCGTGATCGGCATTCTCGCCAGCATGGCCGTGGCGGTATTCCTCCTTCCCTCGTGCTTCCTGAGGAAATCCGGGGACTGATCTTTTTTGCACAATCGGCTTGAGAGGTGCTGGTTGAGGGGTGAGAGTCCGCCGCCCCAACAAACCATGGTCAGCCCTTCTACCAACACCCTGCACACGGCCTACGATTCCAAGATCGAGGGCAACGTGATCGTCACCCGCGTGGATGCCGCCATCAACTGGATGCGGAAAAACTCCCTCTGGCCGATGCCCATGGGCTTGGCCTGCTGTGCGATCGAGCTGATGGCGACCGCTTCGAGTCGTTTCGACATCTCGCGTTTCGGCATGGAAGTGATGCGCTTTTCCCCGCGGCAGAGCGATGTGTTGATCGTTTCCGGAACGGTGACCTACAAAATG
>JALOTR010000272.1 GCA_025457805.1 Akkermansiaceae bacterium
AGGAACGTGGCCGGCATTGTTGAGCAATACAATCAACGCACTCACGACATAAACGAGGCACATCGCAGGGACCAGACGGGCGGTGACCTTGGCGATTCCCTGAATGCCGCCGATGATGACCATGCCGGTGATGACTGCGAGCACGAGACCGAAGACCCATTGTTTTCCTGCAAAGAAACTCGCATCTCCACCCGTCACGTTGATGAGCTGTGAGGTGGCTTGATTGACTTGGAACACGTTGCCACCACCGAAGGAGGCGAAGACGCAGAAGACTGCGAATAGGATGGCGAGAAAGGTGCCGACAGGAGCGAGTCCGCGTTCGGCGAAGCCCTTCTTGAGATAATACATTGCGCCACCGTGGATGCGGCCTTCGGAATCGAATTCCCGGTATTTCACACCCAGCGTGCACTCGGCGAACTTGGTGGCCATGCCGAGGAAGCCGGAGAGAAACAACCAGAACGCCACACCCGGTCCGCCGATCATGATGCCGATGGCGACACCCGCGATATTGCCCAGCCCGACCGTGCCGGAGACTGCGGCGCTGAGTGCCTGGAAATGAGTGATTTCTCCCGGATCATCGGAGTGGCTGTATTGGCCGCGGACCGTGCGGACTGCGAGACCGAAGGAGCGGATGTTGACGAATTTGAAAAACAAGGTGCAGACCACACCGGCGAGGGCGAGCCAAAGGACGACCGCTTTGACAGGATAACCATTGATGGGGATATCCACGAAGATGGCATTCACGAACCAGCCTGTGAGGAAACCGAAGGCATCATCGATCTTCTGATCCAACGTCTTGGCGGGTTCGGCAGCTTCTGCCGCGAGCAGGGTCGGAGTGGTGGCCATCCAGCAGGCCAGGGACAGGGCGATGATTGTTAGTTTCCCGATCAGGTTCCGCATCATGGAGCGGGACACTGACAAGCCCCCCCGGAATCGGCAAGCCTCAATCCCGGTCGATGGCAAATCCCACTGCTGCGGAAATCCGGACTTGATCCCCCACCGTTCCGACGCTGAATGAGGAAAAGCCCCTTCATTTCGCCTTTGTGATGAATCACCGAATCCACCGCCTCTTGCCAGTCCTTCTGATACTCGCTCTCGCCTCCGTCGCGGCATGGGCGAACGAAGCGGATCCGCTGACAAAGAGCCGGATGCGGGTGATCGTGGACAATGATTTCGGCGGCGATCCCGATGGGCTTTTCCAACTTGCCCATCAGCTCCTCAGCCCGTCTGCCGAGGTTCGTGGCATCGTTGGATCGCATCACTATCCGGAAGGATTCTACGGCCATGCGGGATCGGCGGAACGGGCTGTGGAAATGGCGGAAAACCTTCTGGATGTGATGGGGATGCAAGGAAAAATCCCCGTGTTTCGTGGCGCGGAGGAACGGCTCAAGGATGAAGCCACACCGTTGGAGTCCGACGCCGCGCACTTCATCGTCCGCGAAGCCATGCGGCAGGATGTTTCCACGCCCTTGTATGTTCTCTGCGGTGCGGGTCTCACCGATGTGGCGAGCGCGTGCCTCATGGAACCGGCGATTGCCAAGCGCATCACCGTCGTCTGGATCGGCGGACCGGAGCATGAAGGACTGGCAGAACCACCGCCGGGGAAAGCACGCATCGAATACAATCTCGGGATCGATCTCAAAGCAGCCCAGCTTGTCTTCCATCATCCGGCACTGCGTCTCTGGCAGGTTCCGCGTGATGCTTACCGCCAGGTGCTGGTTTCCAATGCGGAGTTGGAGAAAAAGCTGAAAAATGCGGGAAAAACCGGAGATTTCCTCATGGAACAACTGCGCGAACTCCGCAAGCGGGCCAAGGGCACTCTCGGTGAAACTTATGTGCTCGGCGACAATCCGCTCGTTTTGCTTACCGCGCTTCAGACTTCATGGGAACCGGATCCCGCATCCAGCGAATCCCTCCTCATGCCCGCGCCGCGCATCACTCCACAAGGGGGTTATGAGAAAAATCCACAGGGCCGGTCCATCCGGGTGTTCCGGAAATTGGACAGCCGCCTGTTGATGGAGGACTTCTTCGCGAAAATGTCGCAGCAGCCATAGGCGCGGTTTTCGCCTTTGCGAATTCCCGATTCCAGTTCACATCCTCGGGCGTGCCCTTGCCTGTTTTTGAAATCGCCGATTCCCTCCGCTCTGCTGTCACGGCGGGGCCGCGTTCCCGCGTGTTGCTCAAGGCTCCCACCGGATCGGGAAAATCCACCTCCGTTCCCGGCATGCTGCTCGATGCGGGGATAACAGGCACCATCCTCGTGATCGAACCCCGCCGCATGGCAGCGCGCTTGCTGGCCGGATGGGTGGCGAAACAACGCGGAGCCACGCTGGGAAAGGAGGTCGGCTATGCCGTGCGTTTCGACACCAAGTATGGACGCGACACACGAATCATTTATCTAACAGACGGGGTGTTCCAACGCTGGATCCAAGACGACCCGGAACTCAGCGGAGTGGGCGCGGTGGTTTTCGATGAATTCCATGAGCGTCGTCTGGCAGTGGACATCGCCTTGGCGCGTTGCCTGGATTTGCAGGATGGCCCGCGGACGGATCTCAAGGTGGTGGTGATGTCCGCCACTTTGGAAACTGCCGGCCTTGCGGATTTCCTCGCGCCTGCCGTTTCGCTCGAAGCGGGGGGGCGCACCTATCCCGTCGAAGTCCTCTACCGCCCGGATCGGCCGCCCGTGAATCACCGTCAGGGTGGACCTCCACGGGAAACACCGGTCTGGGAGAAAATGGTCACCATTTGCCGCGAGGCCATGGCCATGCCGGATACGGGAAACATCCTGATGTTCCTGCCGGGCACGCATGAAATCCGGCGGACAATCGAGTTGTTAGAGGCTGGCTCGCTCTCCCGTGGCTGGGATGTGTTTCCTCTCTACAGCTCGCTGCCACCCGCCGCGCAGGAGGCAGCCATCACGCCGGGGCCGAAGCCGAAAATCATCGTCGCGACGAATGTGGCGGAAACTTCGCTCACCATCGAGGGAGTGAGGACCGTAATCGATTGCGGCCTCGCCCGCATCTCCGCCTACGAACCACGCCGCGCGATCAACACGCTGTTGGTGAAAAAAATCTCCCGCGCCGCCGCCGAGCAACGCGCCGGTCGTGCCGGTCGCACCGCACCGGGAAGGGCCTTCCGTTTGTGGAGCGAGGCGGATCATGGACGCAGGGCGGAATTCGAAGCGCCGGAAGTGCACCGCGTGGACCTCGCGGAAGCGGTGTTGTTGTTGAAAGCGGCGGGAGTGATGGAAATCCGCAATTTCCGTTGGTTCGATGCCCCCACCGAAGCGGCACTCACGCGGGCGGAACACCTGTTGCATGATCTCGGCGCGCTGGATGCAAACACATATCTAACAGAAGAAGGCCGCAAGATGGCATCGCTGCCACTGGAGCCGAGATTCTCGCGACTCATGCTCGCAGGCTACGAACACGGCTGCGTGGCGGAAACCGCTTTCATCGCAGCCTCCGTGCAGGGCGAAGGCATTTTCGTGAACAAACGCGGCGGCGTGGGTCGCAAGGATTTCATCTTCGCCGATGACGACTCGGACTTCGCCGGAGAATGGCGTGCCTTCGAATCGGCCGAAGCGATGAAATTCGATCCTCAGCGCTGTGGCCAACTTGGCATCATGGCCCGCGGCGCAAGGGAGATCGCCCAAGGCTTTGACCGCCTGTGCTCCCTCGCATCGCGCTTTGGCTGGGAGTGGAAGCCGGTCGATTTCAAGGAGCGCCGCGCCGCCGTGGGCAAGGCCATGCTTGCGAGTTTCAGCGATCAACTCGCCATCCGTTTCAACCAAGGCACGCTCTCCTGCCGCCTCGTGGGCAATCGCCGGGGCAAGCTCGACGAAGAATCCTGCGTGAGAGACGCACCCGCCTTCGTCGCTGCGGAAATCACCGAGGTGGAAGCACGCGAAATCATCGTGCACCTGCGCCGTGCCACCGCCATCGAGCCGGATTGGCTGGCGGATTTGTTTCCTGATGATCTCAGCACGAGCGATGGTGCGGCATGGGACGAAACACGCCGGCGTGTGGTATCCAGAAAGGAAACCCGCTTCCGTGATCTGGTGCTGGAATCGAAGGAAAGCGATCATCACGTGAATCTCGATCAAGCGGCGGAAATCCTCGCTTCGCGGGTGCTGAGCGGCGAACTCATTCTCAAGAATTGGGACCACAGCGTGGACCAATGGACTGCAAGGCTGACCCTGTTAGGAAAGGCCATGCCGGAATTGGAAATGCCAGGCTGGTCCGATGAGGACAAGGCGGATGCCATCGCCCAGATTTGCCATGGCTCGGTGGCCTACAAGGACATCAAGGAAGCCAACGTCTGGCGTGTCTTGCGGGAATGGCTGAGTAGCGCACAGCGATCCGCTTTGGATACCTATTGCCCCGAGCGCATTGATCTGCCCAACGGCCAATCCGCCAAGATCACATATGAAATCGGCAAGGATCCTTATATCTCCGTGCGGGTATCCCACTTGTTCGGAATTTGGGAAACCCCGACCATCGTCAATGGCAGAGTGCCCTTGTTGGTCCACATCCTCACCCCGGGCCAGAAGCCATGGCAGATGACCAAGGACCTCAAAGGCTTCTGGGCGGGCGGTTATGCCCAGATGAAAAAGGAAGTGGCCGGCAGATATCCAAGACATCCCTGGCCGGACAATCCCCGCGAGTGGAAACCCCAACCGCGCCCGCCACGGTCATGAAGAAAGGCACGATATGAATCTGAACTGGTTGGGCTTCCTCGCCATCATCCTCAGCATGGGTGCGTTCAAGTTTACGTATCACTCACTGATTAGCCGCCCAATCGGTGTCCGGGTGGCCTGGCTGCTCGGCGCAGGAATCTGCACAATCCCTTTTCTACTGTTTTGCATCTATTATCTCCATGTCTTGCCGGAAAGAGAATGGTTCTATCAACTTCGTTCAATCCGCGGTTCGGAGCTAACTTGCATTCCGATGGGAATCGCCGCCGGAAGCCTTGCAAGCTTGGTTTCCCGAAAAATTCTGCCGATGTTGTTGATTCTTTTCACCTGCGCTGCGGTAGTTCCCTTCATCAAGCCCCTGTTGGTTCGATTGCCGACGGATGCCATTCATGACCAATGGTCGGGCGATGCTTGTTTGCAAAGCACTCCCTCCACCTGCGGCCCCGCAAGCATCGCTACGATTCTGAGATTCCACGGACTCGATGCATCGGAGCGGGAAATCGCCAAACATGCTTACACCTATGCCTGGACTGCCTGCGGATCTGCGCCTTCCTGCGCTCGTGGGCGTCCGGCTGGGAGGCTTTGGGCATTTCATTCCTCTGCTCGAAAGAAACGGGGACCTGCTCACCATCGCCGATCCGCTTCACGGCATGGAGTCCATCTCGATTGCAGAGCTTGAAAAACGCTGCAAGCCGACGGGTTTCCATCTCTCGATCACAAGATACTGAGCTTCATTTTCAGAATCGCCAAACGTCATTGGCGAGGACAAGGTGCCGCGCCGACATGTTCCGCCTTCTTTTATTCCTCTCCCTGTTTCCCATAGCGATCGCTCTGGCGGCGCGCTGGTGGTTTGGCATTCGCGTGCTGGCATCGATCGGCAATCAAAGCTGCCGCTGCAATCTGGAGCGCTGGTTTCCCTCTCCCGGAGATGAGGCCGTGATCCATCGTGCGGAAAACACGGCCGAGGAATTCGGCCGCGAACTGCGGACCAAGGCACTCGCCGAGTGGGCGGAGCGCGATCCGAAGGCAGCAAAGTCCCGCGAGGGGACGCGGCGTTTCGGCATGGCGGTGCCGCCGCTCAGTGGCATCATTGTGATCTTCGCCGTGTTGGTGGGGAAAATTCCCATCATGGGCGCGTTTGCCATCCTGATCGCGGCCACCGCCGTGTCCGCGATGTTCGGCTTGCTCACGCTGCCGCAGGAGCTGAGCGCCATTTCAAAAACTGCCCGCCGCATTCGCGAGGACCGCTCCTTCCCTGCCGGCGACGATGGCGATGCCGTTGTGCGCTGTGCCGTGGCCCATGCATGGGATCAGGCCTTGCCGCCCATCCTGCGCTGGGTGCACCGTTCCTGATGGGTGCGCCTTTGTGAAGATCCCGCCCCAGAATGGCGCTTGATGAAATCCGGGCTGCTGCTACCCCTTTGTCATGAAACCTTCCGCAGGATCCATGGAAATCGCACGACGCGATTGGTTGAAAGCCGCCTCGTTGACGGGCATCACCGCGCTCGCCGGAGTGCAGCAACTTGCGGCAGAAACCGGCACTGCCCCTGCAAACAAAGTGCGCGGCGTGGTGTTCATGGTTTCCGATGGCATGAGCCCGGGCGTGATGACGCTTGCTGAAGCCTATTCCAAGCTCACCCGCAAACGGGGCACCTGCTGGTGGCAATTGTTCAATAACAAAGCCGCTGTCCGCGGCTTGATGGACAATGCTTCCGCGAACTCAATGGTCACCGACTCCGCCGCCGCCTCTTCCGCATGGGGTGGTGGACAACGGGTCAACAATGGTGCCATCAACGTGACACCGGATGGCAAAGTCGTGACGCCCATCGCGCAGATCCTCAAAAAGAATCCCGGCATGCGCATCGGTCTCGTGACCACTGCCACCGTCACTCACGCCACGCCTGCCGGCTTTGCTTCTTCCGTATCGAAGACCGCGTGGATGTGATTCTTGGTGGGGGTTCCGGATACTTCGACAAAAAGGGACGCCCGGACAAGCTCGACTTGAATGGGGAATTCACCAAGGCCGGTTACGATGTTGTCGCCGACCGCAATGGCATGCTGGCCTCCAAGAACCCGAAGTTGTTAGGGACTTTCACCAAAGGCCACCTGCCCTTCGCTCTCGACCGGGACCACAATCCCACGATGCAGGCGCAGATTCCGACTCTCAAAGAAATGTCGACTACTGCTCTGTCCCGCTTCATCGAAGCCGACGGGCCCTTCCTTCTGCAAATAGAAGGCGCACGCATCGATCACGCCGCCCATCTCAACGACATCGCCGGGCTACTTGGTGAGCAACTTGCCTTCGATGATGCCGTGGCCGAGGTGCTTGCCATGACGGCTGGACGGAATGACATTCTGGTGGTGGTGACCAGCGACCACGGCAACTCCAATCCCGGCCTCAACGGCATGGGCGGGGGCTATGCGGAAAGCACCCAGCGTTTCCAACGCATCACCCGGATGAAATCCTCCTTCGAGCGTGTCTTCGCCGAATGGGGGGGAATCAAAAAGTGCGATCCCAAGAAACTCACCGACCTCGTCCAACGCCATTTGGATTTCAAACTCAAAGGCGGCGAGGCCGAGGCATTATGTGATATCTTTGCCAAGGAGCCGATCGTCGAGTGGAACCATCAGTTGGACAAACCCGAAGGTCTGTTAGGCCAGATCGCAGGCAACCATACCGGCATCGGCTGGACCGGCACCACCCACACCTCGGACCCCACCCTGGTATCCGCGCTGGGTCCCCAGCAGGATCGTTTCTCCGGCATGGTCACGAATTCCGATGTGTTCGGACATTTCGTGGAGATGCTGGGCTGATCCTCACGCTCGCCGGC
>JALOTR010000273.1 GCA_025457805.1 Akkermansiaceae bacterium
AAATGGGAACCACGACGGGTGAACCATCGCTCGGGATGTCGAACACACCGCCATCGACGGGTGAGTCCGCATCGCGTTTTGGATCCACGATCCAGAGCTGATATTGGGCTTGGGTGGGGTTGTTCACGGGGACGCCACTGAGGATCATGTATCCTTCTTGGCGCGCATCGCTCCAGATCACCTTGCCGCCGGCTTGCGCGAAGTCGCCAAGGCCGGAGAAATTCCGCTCAATCAGGTCCTTGGCTTCCGCACGAAGGCGGCTTTCTGCTTGGGCGGGAGGCAGGGGTGCGCTGCCTTTCGGCAAATTCAGCGAAATCACAATCGCCGCCGCCGCCGCTGCCCAGCCGTTGGCAGGGTGGGTGAGGATTTTTTTCCACGCAGGGACCACCGGGCGGATGACCACATCCACGGGCGGGGCGCTGGTTTTTTCCGCCCACTCGTGAAGGCGGGATGAAAGGGATGAGGGCATGGGCTCAGCGGCGGCCTCGATGGCATCGATTTCCAAAGTGGCTGCCAGCAGATCGAAATCCGCATCAGGGGCCAGGCCAAGTTGTTGGCAAAGGGCATCGAGTTCGCGTGACTCTTCCGGGCTCAGGTCGCCAAGGGCGCGGCCTGCGCAGAGTTCATCAAATCGGATCTTGAGGTCGGATGGAGTCATGACGCCGGTTGGATGTTGGAAATGCCCAGGCGTTGCAGGTGCTCGCGCAGGGAGATGAGACCGCGCCGGAGGCGGGTCTTGACGGTGCCGAGCGGAAGACCGGTCTTTTCGGCAATTTCGGGATGGGTGAAACCATCCTCAAAGAAAAGTTGGAAGAGTTGGCGGGTGTCCTCGGGCAAGGCTGCCACGGAGGATTTGATGGTTTCCGGATCGCAGGCGATCGAGGAAGCCGCAGCGTGCGGCGTGGGGATGGATTCGGCAGCCTCCAGGGTTTCGAAACCTGGCTGGCGGCCCTGACGGCGGAGGTGATCGATGGAACGACGCCGCGCAATCAGACCAACGTAGGTGGTTTCCGAGGCGACCCGTGGATCGAAGAAGCCCGCTTTTTTCCAGATCTCGGTGAAAACTTCCTGCACCAGATCCTCGGCCTCGGTCGTGTCCTTGATCGAGCGGCGAACGATGCCCCACACCAGACTGCCGTAGCGGTCGATGCAATCGCGCATGGCGCGTGCATCCCCGGCGGCGAGTCGCGGCAGGATGGGTTCGGGGTTTGTTAGGTCGGCTGCTTTCACCAGTCGCTGGGGAACGTATGTGGCTTTTCCGTTTTGTCCAAAATTTCCTTCATCCTTCTGTGGGGTTGTGATGGGCGGGCTTGTTTCCAAGGCACCACGCCTAACAATCCAGCGGGAGCGGATGGAGATGGGACCCTGTGTGAATCCCCGGCACCCGGCACGAATGGCCGGGAACCGGGGAAATGGAATGCTTTCCCTCATCGGGATGGTTGATTTGGCGGGTGGATCACTTCTTGTCGCCGGCTGGTGGCATGAGCACGGCATCGATGATGTGGATTACACCGTTGCTCGCCTCGACATCCGCAGTGGTGACCTTGGAGTCATTCAAAAAGAGCGCACCATCCTTCACCACGAGGGTGATGGGCTTCTTGTTGAGGGCGGTGGCGGTGCTCAATTTCATGGCTGCCTTGGCATCCACTTTGCCTGCAACGACATGGTAGGTGAGGATGTCGGTTAGCTTGGCTTTGTTTTCCGGCTTGAGCAATTCTTCCACCGTGCCGGCTGGCAGCTTGGCGAAGGCTTCGTCTGTCGGAGCGAAGACCGTGAACGGTCCATCACCCTTCAAGGTGTCCACGAGGCCGGCAGCACCAAGGGCAGCCGCGAGGGTTTTGAACGAACCCGCTGCGACGGCGGTATCGACGATGTCTTTCTTCTCAGCTCCCGTGACAGAAGCGGTGGCAAGGGCAGCGACGCCAAGGAGGCAGGTAAGGGATTTGAATAACGATTTCATGATGTTGATGTGGTTTGTGTGTTGGATCATTCAAACCGCAGTGGCGGTTTCGGTGAGGCTTTCGCCACAGCTCGCGAAATGGATTCAAAAATCGGACGAAAACTTTTTTCCGGTGCAAAATGCATTTTTTTGAATCCAAACATCACTGGTCTGCGAACTGCATGGTGGAACCAACCCCCATCAACATCATGGCATACGACTCCGACAGCAGCTTGAAATTCTATCTGAGGGAAATCTCCCGCACCCCGCTTCTAACGATCGAAGAGGAAATCGAGCTCGCCGAGCGCATCAAGATGGGCGACCAGGCGGCTCGTGATCACATGATCCGTGCAAACCTCCGGCTCGTCGTTAAGATTGCCGGAGATTACTCCGGATACGGCGTCTCGATGAGCGATCTGATTTCCGAAGGCAACATCGGCCTGATGAAGGCGGTGGAGCGTTTCGATCCGGAAAAAGGCGGCAAGCTTTCCACTTATGGAGCCTGGTGGATCAAACAATCCATCAAGCGGGCACTCGCCAATCAATCCAAGACGATCCGCCTGCCCGTCCACATGGTGGACAAGATCGCGCGGATGCGGCGGATTGCCTCGCTCTTGACTGAGGCTCTCGGTCGCGAACCCACCGACGAAGAATTGGCCACCGAGTTGGGCCTGCCTCGCCAGAAGGTCGCCATGCTCAAGCAGGCAGCCCTGCGCCCGACATCGCTCGATGCCCCGGTCAACGAAGGCGAGGCCACCGAGCACGGAGATATCATCGGCGATGAGGCGGCTTCCAATCCGCTGGATATTCTAACGGACAAGAACCTGCACGACGAGATCGATGGTTTGCTTTCCATCCTTGATGAGCGCGAACGCCGGATCATCGATGGCCGCTTCGGACTCAATGGCATCAAGCCGATGTTGTTGGAGGACGTGGGCCGTGAGTTCGGGGTTTCCCGCGAGCGGATCCGTCAGTTGCAGAACTCGGCACTCGCCAAAATGCGCCAGGCGCTGCTGAAAAAAGACAAGCCCGCGCCGAAATTGCGCGAGTCGAATTACGCGGATGCCTGAGCATCTGCGGAGCCGCTCACCACAAAGTTCGCGGGCACGCCGCATGCGGCACCCAAAAGACTACCGGTGACGGCTCCCCGGTGGCAGTTGTCACCACCAACCATGGCGTTGGCAGTGATGCCCGCCGCGAAGTCATCATGATATTTCCAAGCGAGATATAAGGCCGCCGGCATGGCTTCAGCGATATAACATGCCGGACTGAAACGCTCGCCGATGACTTTTTCGTCGGGTTGTGAGCGCCAAGAATCGGCCTTGGTTCCAGACAACCAATCGCCTCCCTCCCGGCGGATCGCCTCGTGCAGTGAAAGGTCTTCCTCAATTACGGCCCACAAGACCCTCACCAGCGTGTCTGCAGCGCGCAACACATTGGCATGCGCATGCGTGAGGGCGACATGTTGTTTCACCGTCCGCCTCAAAGCTTCCCTCGGCGTCCCTTCCAATGCCGCTAACAAGGCAGGCACGGTGGCCAGCCCTCCGATGTGTTCATCGCTGATGCCACATTTCAACGGCTCTTTGCCTTGGGCATATCGGGTGAAAAAAGCCCGATGATATTCCTCCACATAGGTGTCCCGATGCCAACCGGGTTCCAGCATGCAGGAAATATATCGTTGTAGCCAGGCTTCCGGATCGTAAGCACCATTCTGTTTCACCCATCGATAGAGTTCCGAGGCCAGTTTGAAGTTCAGCGTGTTTTCGCCAGCCTTGAGGAATTGATGATAATGCACCTCCCGCTGACCCCAGTATTGAGCCTGTTCGCGCAGGATGTCGCCGCGATCATTGAGCGGCACATAGCTCGACCGCCATAAAATGCTGCCCGGATGCGGATTGCGGGGTGCCATGAAGTGATCCACCACCCCGTAATCCCGGCGCAGCGCGGCGCGGTCGTAATACCAATGCACCGGCATCGCCAACGCATCGGCAGCCAGCGATCCCAGATAGGCGGAAGTCCAACGGTTCATGCGCTACCCGATACTCCGGACTTGCTCCCGCGCAAGCGGCATGTTGCTTCCCGTTTGGGGTTCCGCAGGGATTCCTCACCCGAACCGCCGCCATACAGCGAAGATCTTGAATTCCCCAGAGTTCCCAATACAAGCTCCCTCCATGGCCGACATGAAAATCCGCTGGAAGCTTGAACGCATGGATGAGGGAGCGGTTTCTGATCCGCGCTTTGCCGAATGTTTGATCCAGATCGAGGGGGTGATTGAGTATGATGGTCAGCCAGCCGGGCTGGTGGACGCCCATTATGTCTATTCGGATTGTCCGGACTCGGGCGAGGCATTCAGCGAACTTTGGGATATGGACGCAAGGAGTTGTGCCGTTTATGAGGAAATCAGCGACCCGGATTTGGACATGTTTCGCGAGCCCCTCCAGGAATTCCTCGATCCTGCATCCGGAATCCTCTGCGTGCACTTCATCGCCCTGCGTCCTGCATTTCGTGGCATTGGACTCGGGCAACGGGCGCTGCGCGAACTCGTGCGATCCATGGCCGACCCACGAATCGGCCTGGTCCTGATGGATGCCCAACCGCTTCAGCACATGCCGCATGGATATGATGACTTCGACGAGGAAGTCCGCGATTTGCCATGGAACTCCGAAGCAGAGGATTTGGATCGATTGATCCGCCATTTCGAAACCTGGGGCATGAAACACCTGCAAGGAACCCGCTACATGTATGCAGCACCCGATGCCCTGCGCGACTCCAGAACACCTCAATGGCCGCCCTGTGTGATCCACGACCGTTGGAATACCTGCTACGTGTGTGGCGGATGGGTCAATCTCGAAGCCGGCGAAGGCCGTGCGGACGATGACGGAGCGGTGCATACGGTATGCGAGTGACCAAAGAAAACCGACTCCTTCCAAACACAAGGCGATGGCGAAAAAACCGAAAAAACCCAAGTATCACACGGACGAACATGGCCATTTCGTCTGGGAAAACTTCTTCGTTCGCGGCAAGCAACGTCGGCGCAAGCAGCGGGTCACCGTGATCGACGGCGAAATCATCGACGATTTGGACGAATGGCTTCTCGTCAACGCCGATGATGTGTATTTGCACCAGATCGAACGCTGGGACCTCATTGAACAGCGTAGGCTTGAAGAAGAGGGACCCCTATCGGAAGAGGCAACCATGAAACCACCGCCCCGCAAACTGCAGATCGATATCGACGAACTCGAATCCGCCTTTGATTTCATCACCACGGTGGATCCGGA
>JALOTR010000274.1 GCA_025457805.1 Akkermansiaceae bacterium
CCTACACCATGCCCAACACCCAGCCCAACACCCCGCCCAACACTCAGCCCAACACCACGCCCAACACGACGCCATTTCCCGAATTCCAGCACTGACACTCCACGAAATCCCGGATCCAATCGACGCAAGGATCGACGGTCTATCGATCAATAATGCCATTTCTTGAATAATAAATATTTGATTTTCAAACATTTGTGATACAGGATGATCATCGAAAAGATCATCGGTTATGCCTCAATCATCGTTTACCTTCCAGCGTGTCACCTCGATGGAGCCACTGCTCCCGGCAAGCGGCGGACCTGAACTCGCGGACCTCAGTGCGGAGATTTTCCGGAAATCCGGTGAATTGTCTGCCGCACTGCCAGCCAAGTCCGTCCGGAGTGGAGTGGCCACACTGGTCCGGGAGATGAACAGCTACTACTCGAACCTGATCGAGGGACACAAAACCCTGCCCCGAGACATTGAAAGGGCACTGCGGGACGACTTCTCGGATCTGGAGGAAGATCGCCGCAACCAGCTTCTGAGCGTGGCCCACATCCGCACCGAGACGGCAATGCGGCAACGTTTGGTGGATGAGCCGGACCTTGGGGTCTTTCAGCCGGAATTCATCCAATGGTTGCACTACGAATTCTATGCGGCACTGCCAGCCGAAGAATGGTTCACCACCACGATTTCCGGGAAACGCCTTCCTTTGGTGCCCGGCGAAATGCGCGACCACAATGTGGATGTGGGTCGTCACACCCCGCCGGATCATGGGGCGCTTGGCGATTTCATGCGCCGATTCGCCGATTTCTACTCGGACCCAAGCATTCCCGCCACCGGGCGGATCGTCGCCGCTGCGGCCGCCCACCATCGGCTCGCATGGATTCACCCGTTTGGAGATGGCAACGGACGGGTTGCCCGGCTGCAATCCCAAGCGGCGATGATCCGCAGCGGCTTGGATCCCGAAGGACTCTGGACATTGTCCCGAGGCTTCGCCCGCGCGCGGACTGCATACTACCAGCACCTGCAGGCCGCCGACCAACAACGCACCAACGATTTCGATGGCCGCAACAACTTGAGCGATGTCGCCCTCTCCCGCTTCTGTCGCTTTTTCCTCGATCGCTGCCTCGACCAGATCCGCTTCATGACGGATCTCATCTCTCCGTTCCATCTCCTGGACCGCATCGAGAGCTATCTCCGCTTCACGCGGGTCGATCTCGAACCCAAAACCCGCGAGCACCTGCAACGCCTGCTAAAAGCCCTTTGCCTGGAAGGCGAAATGGCACGCGGAGCTGTCCCTTACATCCTCGGGCTCAAGGGCACCGCCGCCCGCGTCATCATTCGCCGTGCCCTCGACGAGGAATTGATCTGCTCACCCAGTGAAAAAGGACCGCTGCGCATCGCATTTCCACACAAGGTGCTGGATGCATGGTTCCCCCAACTCTTCACCGACCTTCCCGTGCAGGACTGAACTTGCTTACCATGACAGAGGCCTGTCAGAGGGACGGGGCTTTGATCATGATTCAGGCACGCTGCTTCAGGATAAGACAACAAGACAGACATATAGATCAGCCCGATTTCTTAACTTGTAAAAACGATGGGGTCTGGGGAGTGTTTCCCGCAGCTAACAATGAAACATGATTTGATTCTTCCTGGAGGTGGACAGTGAGCACCGGTTTGATTGCCCTGTTGGATGACATCAGCGCCTTGGTGAAGGTGGCTGCCAAATCGCTGGATGATGCCGGAGCACAGGCCGCCAAGGCCAGTGGCAAGGCAGCCGGGATTGTGATCGACGATGCCGCAGTGACGCCTCGCTATGTGGTGGGTCTGGCCGCAGATCGAGAGTTGCCGATCATCCGCAAGATCGCGATTGGCTCAATGAAGAACAAGCTCCTGTTCCTGCTCCCGGGCGCTCTTTTGCTTAGTTTTTTCGCTCCGTGGTCGATCACCCCGCTGCTGATGGCAGGCGGTGCGTTTCTCTGTCTGGAGGGGTATCACAAGGTGATGGATTTCCTAAAACCGGGGGATGCCGGGGCGGAGAAAAGCGCCGCGCCAGAGGGGCAGACTGCGGCGGAAATCGAAAACGAAAGAGTGGCGGGTGCGATTCGGACGGATTTCATCCTCTCGGCGGAAATTATGGCGATTACACTGGATTCCGTAGCTGCGGCACCCATTTGGTTGCAGGGCGGTGTGCTGGCAATGGTGGGAATTTCCATGACGCTTCTGGTTTACGGCGCGGTGGCGGTGATTGTGAAGGCTGACGATCTCGGCGTGGCAATGGCGCAGTCGGCCAATCGAGTCGGTAATGCACTGGGTCGGGGTATCGTCATCGGCATGCCGTTTTTCCTCAAAGCGCTAACCATTGTGGGGATGGTGGCCATGCTCTGGGTGGGCGGCGGGATCATGATCCACGGGCTGCATTTGCTGGGTGTGCATGGCCCGGAGGAGATGGTGCAACACGCGGCAAAAACGCTTGCGGCATCGGTGCCCGCAATGGGTGGCTTGGTGAACTGGTCGGTAGGCGCTGGCATTTCAGCTCTGCTCGGTCTGGTGATTGGCGCGGTGGTGGACCCACTGGCGCGGCATGCAATCGTGCCGATCATGAAGCGCATGAAAGACGCGAGGCGAGGGCGAACAGGCTCGGGTGACGCTGCTTGAGAGTCATTTTAGAAACATGACAAAGGCATGACAAAGGCATGACAGAGGCATGACAGAGGGACGCGCCTTTTATCATGTTAGAAAAGATAAGGGTTATTCGCGAGAGTAGTCTTTGCCTGTCAGGCTGTTCAGCACCGACTTCTGCCAGCGCCGCAGATCCGCCCGGAGCTTGGCGGCGAGTTCGGGCTTATTCTCGGAGAGGTTTCTGGTTTCGGCGGGGTCGGCTTTGAGATCGAAAAGTTCGATGTTTTCCTCGCCGCTTTTTTTCTCCCTAATGATGAGTTTGTGGTCGCCTTCGATGATCGAGCGCGGGCCGATGTGATCGGCGGCGTTGATCGCAGGATAGTGGAAGTTAAGGAAATCACGCGTGGCCTTGCCGCCGCTGCGTTTGACCAGCGGGGTGGTGCCCTCCTGCAATGCGGGATCTATGTAGGGCTTCGGTTTTGTGGACATCAACCGTCGGATTTCGAAGTGCCAAAAGGCGATGGGCGAAGGTCGCGCTTCCAGCTTGCCATCGATCACGGGCATCAGATCGATGCCGTCGAGCGGTCGGTCCGGCAGCGGCTGGCCGGTGATGGCGGCGAGGGTGGGCAGCAGGTCGCTGGTACACGCGCGGAAACCAGTGACCCGAGGCTTCGAAATGCGCGCGGGCCATTCCATCAAGCCGGGCACCAGCGTGCCGCCTTCATAGATATCGCCCTTCACTCCGCGGTGGGGAAAACCCAGCGCGCTCTCGGGCGAGGTGCCGTTGTCACCGCAGTATAGCAACAGGGTGTTGTCGCGCAGGCCGGCTTCTGTTAGATGCTTGCGCAACATGCCGATCGCGCGGTCCATGGCGGTGATTTCCGCGTAACGCTCGCGCAGCACTTCGCCCTGCGGACGGCGGGTGTTGCCGCCGGTTTCGTTGGATGTGAGACCAACCATTTTCGGATATTTGGCGGGCAGGTGATCGTAGAGTGCCAGGTCCTGAGGCAGGCCGCTGTAGGGTTCGTGCGGCGAGCCGAACCAGATGACTTGAAAAACCGGTTTGTTGGCCGCGCGCGCACGCCCGATGCCTGCGATGGACTCGCGGATGAGGATCTCCGAGCTTTCGCCTTTGAACACCTCCGGCGGACCGCCATTGCGGGAGAACTGTGGGTCCATTTCGAAGAAGTTATCATGAGAAAGCCATTCGTGGAATCCCATCGCGCCGGGGTTGACCGGGGAGCCTTTCTTTACCGCACCGACATGCCATTTGCCGAGATGCATGCAGTGGTAGCCAGCCTTGGAGAGCAGGTGGCCGATGGTGGTTTCCTCCGGTCGCAACGACCAACCCGGCGTGAAGGTTCCCATGCGGTTCGGGTGGCGGCCGGTGAGGAAACTCGCGCGGGTCGGCGAGCAACTCGAATGCGCGGCGTAAAAACGCTCGAACTTCAGGCCCGTGGCCGCCATTTCGTCGAGCACCGGAGTTTTGACATGCGGATGTCCGTTGTAGCCGGTTTCCTCCCAGCCGTGGTCGTCGCTCATCATGAGGATGATGTTCGGCGGCGCGGCCATAGCCAACAGGGGAAACAAGAGAGCGGAAATGACGAGGGAGAGTGACTTCATGAAATCGTGACGGATACTCAGAGGGGTAAACGAACGTTCAAGGCCCCGTCACCTGTACATCGACAAACAGTCGGGCGGGAAGCGTGCCGGTGACTGTGGCGGTGACGCGGGTGACGCCGGGTGAGGGCGTGTTCGCCTCGGTGGTGAAATTCACGGTGGTTCCCCCGCTTGCAACGGCGCCGAGATGAAAGATGGCGAGATCGGCGGACCAGCGGTAGCTCGCACTGAGGCTTGACGCCAAGGTGCCTTGCGGGTGGGTGAAGGTGAAGGTATTGCCGTTCCTGATGCCGGCGGAGAGTCCCCGCGTGAAGGTGCCCGGATTGGTGCCGAAAAAGTTTTCCACGCCGTTATCGATGCCGTCACCGTCGGGGTCGTCGCCGAGCTCCTGATCCGCAGGAGCAAGCCCGAATACGGGATTGGAAATCCAAGCGACAAAGGGGCTGACAACGGTGGTGAAGCTCCATGCGGAGGGACTGGCAATGCCCGCGAAGGCATTGCCGCCGGAGTGATCGATGACTGCGGTGGCATCGATCTCAACATAAAACTCCGTCTGGTAATCGAGATTGGCGGTGGGATTGATGGTGAGCGTCTGGCCACTGATGGTGAGCGCGGTGGAGGTGGCGACGTTGAAACTTTCGACCGTGCTGTTGTTAGAAGTTCTCTTGATGGTGATCGTGCCGGTTCCTTTCAAGACCGGTTCGCTGAAGTTTGCGACGAGGTTCGCATCGATGGGCACGGAAGTCGCATTGTCCGCCGGACTGGTAGTGGTGATGACAGGTGCGGCAGACACCGGCACGAAAGCAGCGAGAGCGTGGTTGTCGGCGACAGGGGCGCTTACCGTCCAGGTATAACTCGCGGAGCCCGCCGTCGGCATAATCTGGTAGCCTGAGTTGCCGGCGGACGATCCCGAGTCGCCAGTATAGAGGGTGCTGGAGAAGGGACCAGTGATCGTGGGTAAATTGTTGGATGTGTAAACGCCGGTCAC
>JALOTR010000275.1 GCA_025457805.1 Akkermansiaceae bacterium
AAAGCCGGTTTCGTCTCCGAATCCGCCCAGGGAACAATCCATCGTGCACGTGCCATGCCCCACACCTACCCAAGCCACCCACCGCAGCACAAGCACAAAATCGATAAAATCTGTCTCTTGTAATTACTCAAGGCCTTATGATAGAGCACCCAAGTCAAAGGCGAGGCCCGACGCGGCGGCGTCATCGCCGTCCTCTCCAACGGTGGCTTCGGCGGCATCCGCACCGAGTTGCTGCAAGCCTTAGCGAGCTGACGAGGTGATAAGGTAGGGACCGAACCTCCGGGCGGTCCGGTGAAAGTGGGGTGCATGGGAAAGCCGATGAAAGCCGTTCCGACCCCGCATCGGCCCCGCATTCGCATCTCTTTCGCCGGACGGCCCGGAGGTCCATCCCTGCCATGTTTCCGGACGGCACGGAATGCCACGACCGCTGTAGCGGCACGGAAAAACCTGCGAAGCACCCCCCGCATGGCCGGAGGCAATTCCATCCCTGCCATTGCGAACAATGACGCAAGCAAGAACTGAGGATTTGTGTCTCTTGTGATCAAGTGCCGGAGTACCGGAGCAACCGTAAGTTCGCCACGCTCACCCTCTTTTTGGCGGATGGCTGAAGGTGGCGTGTTTGCGGGTCACTTGGATTTTGACTTTGGCTCCGAGGAGGAGCGGATCGTTCGGGAGTTCGTGGCCGGCGGGGTAGTTGAAGAGGACGGGGTAGTCGTAGTCCGCCACGGCTTCGCGGATGATTTCGGCGGCGGTCTGGCCATAGGGGGCAGTGCCGTCTTTCATGCCGGTGAAGTGGCCGACGATGAGGCCGGAGAGGTTTTGCAGGATGCCACCGGCTTTGAGATTCCGCAGCATGCGATCAAGATGATAGTATAACTCGTTGAGGTCCTCGATGAAGAGGATCTTGCCCTTGGGGCGGAGGTCGAGCGGGGTGCCGCGCAGGCTTTGGAGGATGGAGAGATTGCCACCTGTTAGAATTCCACTGGCCGTGCCCGGGCGGTTGAGGGGATGGGGCGAGATCTCCTGATGGCAGAAATTTGTGAGTTCGCCACGCAGGATTTCCATGAGGCGAAGGAAGCTGGGAGTGAGTGTTCCATCGGCCTCGAAGGAGCCGGTCATGACGCTGTGGAGCGAGGCGATTTTCTGGCGGGCGAGGAATGCGTGGAAGACGGTGATGTCGCTGAAACCAGCGATCCATTTGGGATTTGTTAGAAATTTCGACCAATCGAGCCCTTCATGAGTGCGAATGCAGCCGTAGCCGCCGCGTGAAAAAAAGATCGCCTTGATGGCGGGGTCATCGAGGGCTTTTTGCATGTCTGCGGCGCGGGCGCGATCGGTGCCGGCGAAGATGCCTTTTTCATCGAAGGCATGGCGGCCGATGCGGACTTTGTATCCTTGCTCGCGCAGGATGGCGGCGCCGCGTTCGATGGTGGCGCGCTGGTGTTTTCCCGAGGGGGAAACGAGGGCCACGGTGTCGCCGGGTAGGAGGAAGGGTGGGAATTTCATTTCCGATCCGAAGATATGATATATCTGAAATTGTTAGAAACGGCGGGGCGGGATGCCGCGGGTTTTGGGTTCGCAGATGAGGAAGGCTTCGGCATCGATAACACAATCGGCAGGCAGTGCTAGGCCCTGCGGCGGGGCGGCGGGGCCATAGGCGTAGAGGGCTGCGCCTTCGGCATCCGGTCGGGCGATGTGCCAGCCGGGGAGGAGTTTGCCGAGTGAGTGGAGTTTGCGGCCGTGCTGGGGCTCGAAGCTGTCTTTGGGTTCCGGCGGGTGGGGCATGGACATGGCGACGACCACGCCGTCGATGGCGAGGCAGGGATAGTGGCCGAGCCCGGCGCGTTCGACCGGTTTGAGGCGCTTGCTGCCGAAGTCGTAGAAGGAAATTTCCGCTGTGACCTGAGAGGTCTGGATGGCGGTGCGGAGGAGATCGCCACCGACCCATTGGCCGTTGGCATCGCCGTGGAAGTATTCGACGATATGCAGCGGGGCATCGAAAAGTTCCGGAAAGGCGGCGAAGAGCCCGGGGAGTTCGTGGAGGATGGAATCGTGGGCGAGGACGAAGAAGGGTTGGCGTCGGCGCAGGCCATTGACGCTGCCGATTTGGTGGCCGTTGATCCACATGCGGCGGCGCGATTCCGGATCGAGGGCGGCGAAGGCTTGGGTGGAGGCGTGGTTTCCGCCGGGGACTTGGGTGGACCAGGATTTCCCGGAGAAAATGCGGGCGATGGCATCCTCGGAAGCGAGGTGGATGCCGTGGCGGACGGTTTCGAGATTCGCGTCCAAAGGGTCGATTTCCTTGCCGAGGGCGAAGGTGAGTCCGTGGGGCATGCGGCGCGGGCGTTTGCGGAAAACTTTGTTTCCCTCGAACGAAAAAATCGATCCCCACGAGCCATCGCACCACATCGGGATAAGCGGGTGGCCGGCTTTTCGGGCGATGAGTTCGAAACCGCGCTGAAGGGTGCAGAGCGAGCCAGTGCGGGTGAGTTGGCCTTCGGGGAAAAAGCAGACGAGGTCGCCATTTTTGAGCGAGCGGATGATTTCGCGGATGGCTTCCAGCGGTTGATCGCGGCGGATGGTGACCGTCTCGAAGAGGGCGGTGAAGAGGCGGATGCTGCGGTTGGCGATGAAGGCCTCGTCCATCACGAAGCGCACGGGACGGTGGCAGGCGGCGGAGATGAGAAAGGCGTCGATGTAGGTGACGTGGTTCGGCAACAGGAGCACGCCGCCTTTTTTCGGCAAGCGCTGGGAATGCACGACGCGGATTTTATAAATGGTGCGAATGATCGTGATGCCGATCACCCGGACAAAATCCGCAGGCAGCAAACGGATGATGAACCAGGTGGCCGTGAAGCAGCCGAGCGCGATGAAGGCCATCTGGACGCGGAAGCTGAAGTGCGGATCCACCCCGAGGACGCGGCAACTGATTTCAAATCCCGCGATCAATGCCACGGCGATGATGCCCGCGAAGCAGTCCTGGAGATTGACGGCGGATTGGAGGTCGCCGCGTTTGTCCGCCGGGTAGCGGTCCTGCATCCAGGCGTTGAGCGGGGCGAGGAAAACGGCTCCGGCAAACGCGAGCAGGCCAAGTGCTGTTAGAAACAACCAACCTTGCAGCGGGATGAAGGTGATGAGCGTGGCAAACAAGGTCATCGCCACCCCGGCGACGGGCACCCAGCCGAGTTCGATGCGGCGGCGTAGCAGAAACGAGGCGAAGCCGAAGCCGCCGGCCATGCCAAGTGAGGCGGCGGCCATGTAGGTGGATGAGAGCGTGCCGAAGCCATCGCCACCGCCCGTGATGAGTTTCGCGAGTTTTACGGACCAGAGATTGATGAATGCCGCGAAGCCCCAGAAGAAGGCCACGCCGAAGGAGGCGCGCCGCAGTGGGGCATCCCGCCAGAGATCAGAGAGGCTGGCGAAATGGCTGACGGCGAGTTTGGCGGAAAATTTCTGCGAAGCTCCCTGGGCCGGCACCCGCGGGATGATCCAGGCGAGGAAGAGCGCCGGGACGGCGAGCACGGTGAGGATGAGCAGCGGAAACAGCGCGGCTTGCCAGGCGGCGTCCGGTTTTGCGCCGAGAGCGTGATAGCGGTGATCGAAGATCCAGCCAGCGATAATTTGCCCGACAAGGATGGCGAGCATGGCCGTCATCTGCTGGATGCCCGAGGCGAAACCGAGATGATTGGAGCCGACGAGTTCCTTGTTGATGCCGAATTTCGCCGGGCTGAAAAACGCCGATTGCACCGCCAGCCCGAAAAATCCTGCGAGGGCGAGTGGCAGGTTTTTCAAGTAAACCGCGCCGCAAATCCAGAGCAGGACGATCAATTGAA
Source organism: Akkermansiaceae bacterium (assembly GCA_025457805.1). Lineage (GTDB taxonomy): Bacteria > Verrucomicrobiota > Verrucomicrobiia > Verrucomicrobiales > Akkermansiaceae > Luteolibacter. The sequence continues at coordinate 3,834 of JALOTR010000275.1, forward strand.
ACACCGCCGAGCCGAAGATGACCGTGCGTTTCGAATAACGGTCGCTCAGCCACCCGGCGATGGGTGCGAAGAGCACGAAGGGCAGCGCAATCATCAAGCCCGCCTGGGATTCCACCGCATAGCCCACCGCCCCGCCGAGGGGGATGAGGGTGAACTGGGCCATCTTGTCGTTGAACGCGTTTTGCGTCTGCTGGACAATCATGCTCCAGAAGCCCACCCACTGGCGGCGGGTGGGTTCGGGCCCGGGTGCTTCGTAGCTCATCTGGCGGCGAGGCTATACAGCCGGTGGGCGGACGGCAAGGGCGGGGTCATGCCGTAGACTTGATGCTTGCCGCCCCTTGTCCGACACCTACCCTATGGTTAACTCGATGAGCGACCCTGCTGTTTGTCCTACCCAAGGTCCTGGTCTTCGTTTTCTTGGATGTCTGGCAATTGGTGCGTTGATGTGTGGTTGCTCCCTGCTTTCTCCATTTGACTCGTGCGCCCCGCAGGTTCCCTCAACCTTGCACGAGGCGGCTGAGGCTGGCGACATGAGTTTGGCTCTCCGTTTCTTGGCAAAAGGAGCGGCGCTGAATGCCCGGGACACGCTCGGGAGGCAGCCGCTTCACGGGGCCGCGGAATCCGGGAATCTGGACTTGGTCCGGTATCTTGTGGAACACGGCGCGGAGGTGAGGGCGCGGGACAATCTGGAGGAAATGCCGATCCATTTCGCGGCGAAAAACGGGCATCCGGCGGTGGTGGAGTTTCTTCTCGGGCGCGGTGCGAAGGTCGATGATACGGGAAACAACGGCAACACGCCCCTGTATGAGGCTGCTGACCGCGGCCAGCTTGCCGTGGTGCAACTTCTGATCGAACGAGGCGCGAAAGTCCGTACCAAAACGGACGGCGGAGGCTGGATGCCCATCCATGCAGCAGCCACCTCCGAAAGCGCTCCTACCGTCGATTCTCTTCTCGCCCACGGAGCGGGCGTCGGCGATCTCAACGATTCCGGAGAAACCCCGCTGCACCTCGCGCTCCGGTTTGGAAGTCCCTCGGTTGTGGATTGCCTGCTGGCCCATGGTGCCCGGATTGATGTGCTAGGCGAAAGCGGTCGGCCCATTCATGTGGCTTGCGGCGAGGACGGCAGCTCGGAAAATGTGAAGATTCTTGTGAAACACGGTGCCAGTATCACCGCGAAGGATCGTGAAGGAAAATTGCCGATCCATCACGCTGCGGGAAATGGCAAGGCGGACATCGTGAAGTGGCTGATCGCCCGTGGCAGTCCGGTGGACACGCCATCGAGGGTTGCGCTGAATGAGGACTACTACGAGTTTGGCGATGGTAAAATGCGATCCTACGGAGCTTATCGTCCGCTCCATGAGGCAAGCCGTGGCGGCAA
>JALOTR010000276.1 GCA_025457805.1 Akkermansiaceae bacterium
CAGGCTAACTGAGTGCCGGTCCCAAGTCCTGTGTGCAATCGCGGTGAAGCCTCAATTTGGAATTGTATGTTTGGAGTTAGCTCCGGACAAATCTCATGGATTGCTTGAGCGGCCGCAGCTTGAACTTTTGTTGCCAACTCCATTCGACATGTTGCGGCAATAGACTCTGCGAACAGAACCTCATCCAAGTGATCTTTCGTAAGAGTCCCGCTGACAATCAACTCGGGTTCATTCAGCATTAAACCAATGCCGCCAAAGCAATGGGGCTGACGAGGATCAATTTGTAGCAAGCCGAAATGTAATCGAGCCGGCGCGATGACGCGGAACCGCATGAGGAAAAAGGTTTGCGAAAAGCGACGAATAAAAACGAGCGAATCTAACGATTTTCGCGCTTGGCCGCTAGCTGTCGTAGTACAAATTCCTCTAGCATTTGGACAGCGTGTCGTTCGTTTTCCCCGCCAGTTTTCTCGACCAATCTCTTGGCATTCTTGATGGACGCGAGCAGTTCAGCTTCATCGAGCAAACCAACTCGTGTCGCGTCGACAGCCAATTCGAGGATGCCGTGCTTGGCTCGATTCCAGCCCCAAAACGGTCGCAATTCACGATGCCAAATCACATGGGCTTCAGCGATAGCTCGAGTTTGGTCAACATTCCAGGTCGCTATTTGAAGGGCATAAGCGCGACAAGCATTGGGGAGAAAGTACCCGTGCATTTGGTCAGTATCCCGTAGCCCTATCACTCATTTTCGGGAGCCGGTCCGGCAAAAATGCGGGTTGCATCCGCCGCGGCCCCTCCCGACTCTTCAAGCCATCCAACCATGAGCCTCAAATCCATCCTCCTGCCCATCGCCGCCACTGCGATCGCTGCCACGGCGGCCTTTGCCGAAAACGTGAAAATCATCACCCTCGATCCCGGCCATTTCCATGCCGCCCTGGTCCAGAAAACCATGGTCCCCGGCGTGGATGCCGAGGTGCACGTCTATGCACCCGCCGGCCCGGAACTCGATCGCCACCTGGCGCTCATCAATGGCTTCAACACCCGCGCCGACAATCCCACGAAGTGGGTCACCAAGGTGCACACGAGCCCGGATTATCTGGAGAAAATGCTCGCCGAGCGCCCCGGCAATCTCGTCATCATTTCCGGCAACAACGCGAAAAAATCCCGCTACATCCTCGAGTGCGTCAAAGCCGGACTCAACGTGCTTGCAGACAAGCCCATGGCCATCAACCCGGAAGGCCTCGCCCTCATCGAGGAGGCCTACAAGGTGGCGGAGGAGAAAAAACTCGTGCTGCTTGATATCATGACCGAGCGCAGCGAAATCACCACCATCCTGCAAAAGGAACTCTCCCGTTTCCCGGAAGTCTTCGGCACGCTCGACAAAGGCTCGCCGGAAAACCCCTCCGTCACCAAGGAAAGCGTCCACCATTTCTCCAAACTCGTGAATGGCGCGCCCTTGCAGCGTCCGCCCTGGTTCTTTGATCCGAAACAACAGGGCGAGGCCATCGTCGATGTCACCACCCACCTCACGGACCTCGTGCAGTGGGAGTGTTTCCCCGGCGAAATCATCAGCCCGGCCGATGTGAAGCTGCTCAAGGCCCGCAGTTGGGATACCGCCATCACGCTCGAACAATTCACCAAAGCCACCAAACTGGACGCATGGCCGGATTTCCTCAAGCCGATGGTCGGCGCGGACAATGTCCTGAAAACTCCCGCCAATGGCGAATTCACCTACACCCTGCGCGGCGTCCACGCCAAGGTCTCCGTCTTGTGGAACTTCGAGGCCCCGGCCGGCGCGGGCGACACCCATGACTCGCTGCTCCGCGGCACCAAGGCCGCCCTGCACATCCGCCAAGGCAAGGAACAAGGATACAAACCCGTCCTCTACATCGAGCCCGCCGCCAAGCCCGACGACGCCTGGCGCGCTGCCCTCGCCACCGCCATTTCCCAAATCTCCACCACCTACCCCGGCGTGGAAGTGAAGGAAAACGGCGACCGCTGGGAACTTGTCATTCCGGACAAATACAAAGTCGGCCACGAAGCGCACTTCGGCCAAGTGACCGAGCGTTTCCTCGGCTTCCTCCAAGGCAAGCCCGTCCCCGACTGGGAAGTCCCCAACACCCTGGCCAAATACCGCACGCTCATGGAAGCCTGGCGCATGAGCCGCTGAGCCCGGAACGGAAGACCGGAAACCTTCCCTTCATCCGTGCACATCCGTGTCATCCGTGGTTCTCCATTCTTCGGAACCACGGATTTCACAGATGGACACGGATTTTGAAGAGCTTGTGCGATCCAACTTCGTTCAAGCCTCTTCGGTAAATTCTCATCATCTGAGTAATCCGAGCAATCTGTGGTTGAATTCAGCTCCCCATCTGAAGCTTCGGAATCCCGATCAGGATTCTTCTCAGTTCCTCCAGTGGTTCTCAGTACTTCAGTGGTTAAAAAACGTCGCTTCGTCATCAAAGCACCACCCACCACCGACTCATCAGCTTGAGAGTTTTTGCGTGGTTTTTGCAAATTCTGCTTGGCTTTTCCGCTCGCTTTGGGGCTCCGCATATTTCATCATGCGGACATTGATCAAACCCACAGTAGAAAACCCCCAATTATGTTAGCAGAACACCACGATATCAGCCGCGAGTTTCCTGAATACAGCAGCATGCTCAAGGCCCTGTGCGCCAAGGATGAAACCTTCGCCGCATTGGTTTCCAAACACGATGCGCTCGATGACGAAATCCGCCGCCTGGAAGAAAGCCAGCAGCCCATTTCCGACGAGGAAATGGAAAAGATGAAATTCGAGCGCGTCGCCCTCAAGGACCGCATCTACCAAGCCCTCCGCGCCGCAGCCTAAACTGGGAGCGCGGAATTTATTCCGCCGCCTCAACAAGCATTTCTAATCCTGGCGAAGCCCTGACCGGCTGGCCCCAAGGCAATTCATTCCGCAGCCCGCGCTCCACCATACCCCCGTCGTGAATCGAACACGAATCTACAGTTTAGGAAACCATCGTTCTATCCATTGAACTACGGGGGCCGGGCGTCGCGGCGCGGGGGACTGGATAGCGTCCCCGGCGGGGGCAGGCAAGTCACTTGTCGCGTTCCAGCGGATGGAATTTCGGCGTGCCTGGCCGCTGGGCGGTGTAAATGCCTTGGTTTCCGCTGAAGCGGTAGGCGACGAGGCAGGCGGTGGCGAGGTAGAGGCCGTTGCCTGCCCCGAAAAGCTCCATGCCGAGCAGCGTGGAGGCCAGCGGGGTGTTGGTGGCGGCGGCGAAGATGGCCACCATGCCGAGCGCGGCGAAAAGATCGATGGGCGCGCCCATGGCGTGGGCGATGGCGTTGCCAAGAGCCACGCCGATGAAAAACAAGGGCGTCACTTCGCCCCCTTTGAAGCCGGCACTCAGGGTCACCACGGTGAAAACCAGTTTCCACAACCACGCCGTGGCCGGAATGTCGGCGGAAGTGAACATCGCGGGAAGCGTGATGGCGTCCGGGCGATTTCCCAAAACTCCGAGTCCGAGGTAATCCGGAGTGCCGGAAATCCAAAACAGCGCGATCACCATCAAGCCGCCTGCCACCGGTCGCAGTTCCGGCCGGGGGATGTGTTTTTTGAAAGCGGCGCCAAGCCGGTGCGAGCACCACGCAAACAAGGTCCCTGCGAGGCCGAAGGCGATGGCCGCGAGTAGCACCTTGCCTAACAGAATGACATCTTTTTCCATCCCGCCACTTGCCACTTCCACATGATAGTGTGTGTGGCCGATGCCCCATGCGCTGCACGTGTAATCCGCCACCAACGATGCGATGAAACAGGGGATGAGCGCATCGTATTGCATCCGGCCGATCACCAGAACCTCCAAGGCAAACACCGCTCCGGCGATGGGCGTGCCGAATACCGAACCAAAACCCGCCGCCACGCCAGCCATCAGCAGGATGCGGACCCCGGCGGCGTTGATCCGGAAGAATCGCGCAAAGCCCGCTGCGATGCTGCCACCCATCTGCACCGCCGTGCCTTCGCGCCCGGCGGAGCCGCCGAAAAGATGCGTCACCAGCGTGCCTAACAGAATCAACGGAGCCATCCGTCTCGGTACCCCGGCAGCGGGTTGGTGGATTTCATCGATGAGCAGGTTGTTTCCTCCATCGGAGGATTTTCCATGCCGCTGATAGAGCCAGCCCACTGCCAAGCCCGCCAAGGGCAGGAACCATAACAACCAGGGACGGTCGAAGCGCACCCGGGTGAGCGCATCCAGACTCCACAGGAAAAATGCGGATGCCGATCCGATCGCCATCGCCATGGGCACCAGAACGCAAAGCCATTTCAGGGACGGCAGGAATGGAAATGCGCGTTGGATCATCGGTCGGCGCGAGATTGGCAGGTATCCGGCAAATTTGCAGCTTCAAATGTGCCATCATCCTTTTCCCACGACCCGCAGCAAGACCCTGCCGCATGCAGGCAGCCTTCGCACCATGCCATACCATCGGCATCCATCACGGAGGGATGCCCGCAGAGGTGGCAGGGAGCGCTGGCTTTAGCCGGCGTGGGGGAATTCGGAAGCATGAACAAACTGAAGACGGAGTTGTTAGTATAACATATAGGATGATTCGTAGGGTCTCGCCGGCTAAAGCCAGCGCTCCTTTCAATTTCGATCCAATCCCTTGTGCGGAAACTCTTTGCTCGGGATGCGGGAGGAGTTGATGCGTTTGAGCATGGCTTTCAGGCGGTCGGGTTCCACGGAGGCGAGGTCTTTGGTTTCCGATGGATCCTTGGCGAGATGATAGAGTTCGGGTTTGCCGAAAGCTCCGGGTTTGAGTTTGTATTGCACGAGTTTCCAATCGCCCATGCGGAGGGCGCGGCGGCCCTGGAGTTCGTGGAATTCCCAGTAGAGGGATTCGTGAGATGCTTGTTGGTCGGTTTTTCCAAGCAAGGTCGGCGCGTAGGAAATGCCTTGGATACCGGTGGGTGCGCTGATGTCGGCGAGTTCGCATGCGGTAGGCATGAAGTCCCAGAAGGCACTCGGGTGGGCGGTGGTTCTGCCGCCGGGAATGCCCTTGGGCCAGTGGGCAATGAACGGAATGCGGATGCCGCCTTCATAGAGATCGCGCTTGCCGCCGCGCAGCTTGCCGTTGGATTGCAGCATGGAATAGTGATAACCGCCTTCGGTGTGGGAACCGTTGTCGCTGGTGAAAATGATGAGGGTGTTTTCATCCATG
>JALOTR010000277.1 GCA_025457805.1 Akkermansiaceae bacterium
ACTTCGCTTCGATCAATCGGGGAAATACCGCATTCGGACGCAAGCTGGGTCCGCTATGGGTCGATCATGCCACCCAGGGGAATTATGATTTCTGGTGGTTTGGTTCCTCGCAGGAAGAGAGCCTTCGTGACAAGGTGTTCGAGATTCGTCCGGGCACTGCCATCAACCGGGCGGGTGATGATTTCTTCGGGGTGCAATCCTTCGGTGGCAATGGTTCGGGCATTGCCAAGGACGCATGGGATGCCGTGGCCTCATTGCCGGACACTCCGTTGGGACGCCTTGGCCGCGGGACCTATCATGCAGCTACCTTCCTCGCAGGCTGGCATGATGAGGACAACAACGACCTGCGGACTTACTCGACCGGTGCCTTCATCTATCCGGATACCAGCTTCGACAACCTTGCGGGCTTTTCCAAACAGGCACAGTCGCAGGCTCGCTTTGCCGCGATCTATCAAGTGGTGGCCGCATGGGCTGCCAATCCGCCATCATCTCCGGAAGCCATCCAGGCGGATGTGGATCTCGATGGGGAAAATGAGTTCATCCTGCGCAACTCACGTGTCTTTGCCTTGTTCGAGGCCTCCGGCGGACGCTGCACCGCCGCATGGTCGCGCGATCCTCTCACGGGCAAAGTGGTTCAGATTATCGGAAACCACCTTTCCGCATCCGGCTCGGAGACCGAGAACGAAGGAGCATCCAATCGAAATCCGGATGGTACGGTCAACGCCCGCAGAACATCGGCCTTCAAGGATTGGTGGGCTGTGAACGGTGGCGGTGGAAGCAATCAGTTCGTCAACGCAGTCTATGCCGTCAGCGGCGCGCCCTCGGGCACGGGATGGACCTTCACGGCGCCCGGCGGAGCCATTTCGAAAACCATCACTTTGGCCGGAATCGAGGACAAACTGGTGGCAAACTACACACTGGGTGCAGGCCACACGAAGTTATATGTTCGCTTTGGCATCACGCCGGATGCGGATGATCTCTTGGTGCGCGGCCAGCAAGGGCTTGGTATGGTCTCATCGCCGAGCGCGGTGACGGTATCCAACTCTACGGAATACGGACTGGCATCGGCATCGATTGGTCTGGAATCCGGAGTCACCTGGCAATCTGCGGCCACCGATGACGACTTGTCCGTTCTCGACAGCCGCAACATGCGCAACCAGTCGCTCGTCCATCAGGTGGAAGTGGAAAGCCAGGCCACCAGTTTCACCGTGTCTCTCTCACTTTCCACTCTGGTGACGGATGCGGATCAGGATGGACTTCCTGCGGATTGGGAACTCACCAATGGTTTGGATGACGACGATGCCACGGGAGACAACGGCGCATCCGGAGACCCGGATGGTGATGGCATGGTGAATTTCATCGAATGGCTGGTTGGCTTGAATCCGCAGCTCGTGGACAACTCGGCCTATCCCCAGCTTGGAATCAGCCGCATCGCCGGCGGTGTGAGATTGGTGTTCCCGACGCTTCCCGGACGTTCCTATCAACTGGAGGTTTCGGATCAACTGGATGCATGGGCCCCGCTAGGCGCAGCTCAAGTCACGGCGTCCAATGCCCCGCCCTCCGTCTTGCAAGTGGATGATACGTCCGGCTTGCCCAAGCGATTCTACCGCATGGTCGTGAAACCAGCACCCCTTCAGAACCCATGAAATCCATCCTCTTGTTATCGGCCTTGATCATGGCATCGGCAATTGCCGCTCCCGGTCCCGTTTGGCATTTGCCGACCAATGTGGAATCCCAGATATCCGCCGGGACGACCATGCGGAGCCCCATCTTCGAGGCGGCGGATTCGAATCTCACGATTTATCAGGGTTTCTATAAAAACAATGGGGCGAATGGGGATCAGAATGGCGGCACCTTGTTCTATCGGACGGTTCCACGTGGAGGTTCACCGGGAGTATGGCAGTCCGTTGCGTTGGGCTTTTCGAAGAACTGGCCCAGCAATGCCACCCAGACCAACCAATATTGGAGTGCGGTGATCCCTTCCACGGGAATGGCCGCCACGGATGTGATCCAATATTATATCCGCGTGACCTTCAACAGCGGTGGACCGGAGACGACCTATCTCTATGGTCCGGACTCGGGATCGCAGGTCACCACGGTCGAGGCCACGGCGCAGGCTTCTCCATTCTCATTGCGCAACCGACCCGGATGGATATTCCATGCGAACAACCGCAGCATTGCCGGCGATGATATCCAAATCCGGACCAAGACCGGATACATCGGCACCGATAACTCGCTTGCCTCCCGCTGGGCGAATGCGGGTGCGGTCTATTACACGCTGGATGGCAGTAATCCTGCGGGTTCCCTCGGAGTCGCTTCCGGCACAAGCTCTGCGGTAGCCATGCAGTTCGATGGAACCGAAGGCGATGCAAGTGGCAATGGCAATGCGGCTCTCTGGCGTGGAACGATTCCGGGTGTGCTTGCGACGCTCCCCATCGGTGCCCAGGTGAAATATCGGATCGGCCTGTGGAATACGGAGACGAATGAGGAGAAGTTTGCCGATCACGTGGCGGGAACCGACAACTCCGTGTTTATCTATCAGAACGGAGTGATCGGCCAGCCGGTCCTCACGGTCAACGGCCTCAGCGCCAATTACACGACCACCAAGTTGTTCGTGGATGAAATTGCGGGCGATTCGATTCCGCTCAACATCGTTTTCCAACCCGGTGAGGCCAACATCACCACCGCCGAGGTCTTCACCAACGTAAACCGCCGCGATCGCGCGGATCTGGATGCGAATGCCGATGGTTATCCGGATGGCATCAGCGGTCCGGATGGTGCGACAATCACCGCCGGGGATGATTCCCATTATTTCAAAGCCTATGCCATGACGAATGCCGGTGGCGGGACTTACACGCTCACGCTTCCTGCCAACAAGACCGGAGCTTACCGGATGACGGCGCGCTGGAAGGTTTCGGGCGATCCGAATTGGAGGTGGTTCACCAATGGTGGGGCGAACCGCCGTGATCATGCCATCACGGTCACGCCGAAGGACGCACGTGACATCTCGCTCTATGAAATCAACGTGCTCAACATCGAGGCCACGGACGATACCTTTGCGAATCGCTCGACCATCGAGGACATGCACAACGCCCCGGGCGCGCTTCACAATGGCAACAACCGCTGGGATCTGGACTATCTCAAATCGCTCGGCCTCAACTGGCTCTGGTTCCAGCCCATCCATCCGTTCGCCCGCGATGGTCGCGAACCCTTCGGTGGATGGGGCAGTGGAAATCCGCCTTACGAACCGGGCAGTCCCTATGCGGTGAAGAATTTCTTCGAAGTGAGCCCGATTTTCACCCGCAATTTCACGGGCAATCCATTCAACAACGCGGACCTGATCAATCCATCCAACCGCGCTGCGGCCATGACGGCTTGGAACAACTTTGTAACAGCCGCCGACAGCAAGCAGGTCGGCATCATGCTGGATGCTCCATTCAATCACACGGCGTTTGATGTAGAGCTCTCGCAAGCGGGTGTGGATTTGTTCCAACCCGATGGCTCGACCTGGGCACCTGCCGATGAGATCCGCAGCCGGGAGGCGCGCTTCTTTTCCAACAGTTCGAATTATGGGAATCGCGCATCCAATTCCGGCAACATCGCAGCCGGCCCGGACCGCTTCGACTTCGGAAAGTGGAACGATGTGAAGGATGTGTTCTTCGGTCGCTACGATGCCTTGGTGGAAACGAATGCGGAACCTGAGCGTTCGAGTTATACCAGCGAGGGGGATTGGTTTGATGCCGCGGATTCGGATTGGACCGCCAATGATTTCATCCAAGGCGGCCAGAATCGCAACGTGACGCGCCGCGTGTGGCAATACTTTGCGCAGTATGGGGTGCACTGGCTGGAGAAAACCCGCCCTGCGGGACAAAACCGCAACAGCGAAACTGAGCCCGGCCTGACGACTGCGCAGCGTTATGCGTGGGACAAGCGTGGCATCGATGGTTTGCGCTGCGACTTCGGCCAAGGCCTTCCACCCCAGGCATGGGAGTATATCATCAACTCGGCGAGATCGAAGAAGTGGAACTTCGTGATGATGAGTGAGTCTCTCGATGGCGGAGCGGTGACGTATCGTTCGAACCGCCACTTTGACATTCTCAATGAAAACATTGTCTTTCCCCTGGCAAGTGCATCCACCAATACAGACTATCGCAACATCTTCGAATCCCGGCGCAGTGCCTATGGGCAAGGTCTTGTGCTGATCAACAATGTCTCGCACGATGAGGAGAACTACAGCGACCCATGGCAGGCGCTCATCCGCTACAGCGTGGCGGGTACCATGGATGGTGTGCCGATGATCTTCCCGGGGCAGGAACTCGGAATCTCCAAGACCTTTGGCTACAATCACTATGAGGTGAATTTCGGAAAGACCATTCCGCACTTCAAGCGCTTCAACTCGATGCAGCCTGCATGGAATGATACCAATTTCGGCAGCGACCAACTCTTCCCCGTTTATGCGGGTATGGGAGCGGCGCGGAACTTCAGCCCGGCCCTTCGTTCTTCGAATCGCTGGTTTCTCGATGGCACGGGTTTCAACAACAAGATCCATGCGGTGGCCAAGTATGAAGCGGCCAACGCATCTCCCGCATTCAGCGATGTGGTGCTTGCATTCAGCAACCTCGACCGCAATGCCAACCAGCAGGATCAATTCCGCATTCCGACAGGACTTGCGCCCTTGCTGGGAATCAAGGACGGGCGCACTTACAATGTCCGCAACACGGCCGCCTATCTCAACTCATCCATTGGCATGAACAATCGCCGGGATACATGGAAATGGCCGGGTGCGGGTTATACCGGCTCGCAGTTGAAGAATACCGGTTTCCTCGTGATTCTCAACCGGGTTCCGACCATCGACACGGCTCCGGCAGCTCCGGAAACCATCGACTCACCCGCATGGAATCAGCGACCCTTCGAAGCGCAGTATCTCAAACTCTATGATGTGACTCCGCCGCCGTCACCTGCGCCGAATTCCGATTACTATGCACTCGGCACCAGCACCACCTTCACCTGGGTTCCCAATGGCACGGCAGATGATCATATTGTCTCGTATTTCGTCGAGATCCGCAATGCGGCGAACCAATTGGTGACGAGCGCTTATGTCACCGATGGCTCCAATCAATATACCTTCACCGGAGGAGTTGAGGGAAATGTTTATTATGCCACGGTCACATCGATCAGTGCCTGTATCGTCGGATGCCGGTGGTCCGAATCCCTCATCGCCCACCACTCCGGTCAAGTTGTTGAGCGCCGCAGGGGATGAGGATGGTGATGGGCAATCGAATGCAGCGGAAGATGCCGCCGGCACCAACCCTCTGCTTGCGAGTTCGGTGCTCAAGGCCATCGCGATCGCCCGTTCGGGAAATGACATCCTCGTCACTGCCACCACGGTTCCGGGTGTGAGTTATCAACTCGAAACCAGCACTTCACTTGCTCCGGCAGGGTGGTCGAACGCGGGAAGTCCTGTGACGGCTTCGCAGTCCACCACCGTTTTCACCCATGCCAATGGCGCGGGCGATGTGAAGCGCTTCTATCGGGTGAAAGTGCTTCCTTGATGGCAGATCAGCGGTCGAGTAGGGCAAACTTGAGTTCCGCTTCTGAAACCACGTCGCCATTGACGAGGCAGCGGCAACGGGTTTGACCGATGGAACCGCGCATTCTCATGATCTCGGTTTCGATGAAAAGCGTATCTCCCGGCAACACGGGGCGGCGCCATTTGACGTGATCCGCACTCATGAAATAACCGATTTTTCCGGTATTCTCCGGTTTGCGAAGCATGAGAACCGATGACACTTGCGCCATCGCTTCGAGTTGAAGCACGCCCGGCATGATCGGGTGGCCCGGGAAGTGACCGGGGAAGTAAGGCTCGTTGATGGTCACATTTTTGACGCCGGTGCACTTGGTTTCGCTGAAACAATCGACAATCCGGTCCACCATCAGGAAGGGATAGCGGTGCGGCAGGATGCGCAGGACTTCATTGATGTCCAACACGCTCTCACCAGTCGGCAGGATCACGTCGGCGGGCACCATGGAGCGCATGCGGACGTATTCGGATTTGAGTGTGGCGGCCATCTTGGTGTTGGGGCCGTGGCCGGGTTTTACCGCGATCACATGACCGATGATTCTCACGCCGGCAAGCATCAGGTCGCCGATGATGTCCAGCGCCTTGTGGCGGGCAAACTCGTTGCTGAAGCGCATGGGTTCCTTGGACATGATTTCATTGCCTCGGATCACCACCGCGCTTTCGAGCGAACCGCCTTTGATCAGGCCTTTCTCTAACAGCGGTTTGACATCCTCATAATAAACAAAGGTCCGGGCAGAGGCGATTTCGCGCTCGTAGGTCTCCGGATTGACTTCGGTGGAGAAATACTGGGTGAAACGTCCTTCGGGTCCCACATTGGTGACCGAGACTTTGAAGGTCTTGCAGGGCACGATGGTGATGATGGTGCCATCTGCCGTTTCATGATGGATCGGCTCGCGGATTTCCCACACACGGCGCGGTGCGGATTGGGAAACGAGACCCACTTTTTTGATGAGTTCCACAAATGGCCGGGACGAACCATCGCCGATGGGCGGTTCGTTGGCGTCCATTTCGATGATCGCATTGTCCACGCCCATGCCGGTGAGGGCGGAGATGACGTGCTCGACGGTGTGGACCTTCACAGATCCCTCGGCGAGGGTGGTGGCGCGTTCGACGGTCTGCACTTTCTCCACATCCGCGCTGATGAATGGCTGGTCCGGGAGATCGACGCGGCGAAACTTGAAGCCGTGGCCCTCGGGCGCGGGGCGGAGCGTCAGGGAAACTTTCTGGCCGGTGTGGAGCGAGGTGCCCTCAAGGGTGGCCGGGCCGGCGAGAGTGTGTTGCAAGGCAGACATGGGCGGAAAGATTTGGTTTTTCCCAGCCGGGGATCAAGCCGTAATGAAGGGGGTGGGGGACTTGGGCCGGGAGCTCAGGTTTTTCTGCCAGAACCCGAGCCACTCAAGGCGGGCGGGCGGGACTCGTGGAGTTCGGGCTGTGGAGCCACTGAAACACTGAGAACCACTGAAAGAACTGATTTTGAAATCGATTCCTCAGTGGATTCAGTAGTTCTCAGTGTTTCAGTGGTTTAAAAAGAGCCCCCTCGGTTCTGAAGTAGTGCGCGGGAGCTCGATGGGAAAATTCTCCGCCAGCCCGAATAAGCTTGCTGCCGGGAGAATATCCGCTAAGGCCTCTGCCGCAGCTCCGCTACCCGGAGCAGCATGCGGTCCCTGTTGAATGGAGCCGCCCTTGTCCGGTCTTCATCGATGAGAGAGATTGTTTGAGGTTCACTAACATCGCTCATCGACACCGCCATGCCGCCGGGAATCCGGCGAGAGCTGGCCATTTGACCCCATGACACCTGAATCCTTCGAGGTGCTGCCGTTGGCTGCACCCCTTCACCGCGTTTTGCGCGAACTTGAATACACCACTCCTTCGCCGATCCAGGCACAGGCCATTCCCCTGCTTCTGCAAGGGCGCGATCTGTTAGGATGTGCGCAGACGGGCACCGGCAAGACCGCTTCCTTTGCGCTCCCCATCCTCCATGCCCTGCACGAGCAACCACGCCAGATGAAGCCGCGCTGCTGCCGCACGCTGGTGCTGGCCCCCACCCGCGAACTCGCCGGGCAGGTTGGCAAGAGTTTCTCCACTTACGGAAAACACATCCGCTTCCGCAGCACGCTCGTCTATGGCGGCGTGGGCCAGGTGCCGCAGGTGAATGCCATGCGCTCGGGCGTCGATGTGCTCGTCGCCACTCCGGGCCGCCTGCTCGATCTCATCGATCAACGCCACATCGATCTCTCGCAGGTCGAATTCTTCGTGCTCGATGAAGTGGACCGCATGCTCGACATGGGTTTCCTGCGTGATGTGAAACGCATCGTTTCGCTGTTGCCTGCGAAGCGCCAGTCCCTGTTCTTTTCCGCAACGCTCGCCCCGAACATTGTGGAACTTGCACAAACCATCCTGCGCGATCCCGCCCATGTGAGCATCACGCCGG
>JALOTR010000278.1 GCA_025457805.1 Akkermansiaceae bacterium
GGAGGAGCTAGAACACATCATTCGCGCCAGCGGCGCCGTGACCGACCAGTACGAGTTCGTGATCGTGGGCAGCCAGTCCATGCTTGGCTGCGTGCCCCGGCCGGAACCGGTGTTCACCGTCTCGATGGAGGCAGACATCTATCCGCTGCAGGCGCCCGATCTGGCCGACCGGATCGATGGTGCGATTGGCGAGGGTTCGGCTTTTCACCAGACCCACGGGTACTACGCGCAAGGGGTGGGGCCGGACACCGCAGTCCTGCCCGGCGACTGGCTCCAGCGGGTACATCGCGTCCAGAACGGCAACACCGACGGCAGGGTCGGCTATTGCCTGGACCCGATCGACCTCTTCCTGGCCAAAGCTGTCGCGGGACGCGAAAAGGACCGCGAGTTTATTACCGCGATGCTCCAAAACGAAATGATTTCCGATGAAACCATCACTGCCCGGATTTCCCAACTCGGGTTGCCGGAGTTGGAAAAGAACAACATCCTCGAGCGATGGAAGCGAATCATGGCCGCCGCCACTCGTGAGTGCGGTTGAGGGCCTCACCGCACCACTTCCGTGCCGATGCCGCCGTCGGTGAAAATTTCCAACAGCAGCGCGTGGGGCAGGCGGCCATCCACGAAATGGACCTTGCGCACGCCGGCATTGAGAGCGTCCACCGCGCTGCGGATTTTGGGAATCATGCCGCCGGAAATCGTGCCATCGGAAATCATGGCATCCGCTTCTTTTCGAGTTACGGACTTGATGAGTGTGGATGGGTCCTTGGGATCGGAGAGCAGGCCTGGGACATCGGAGAGATAGACCAATTTTGCCACGCGGAGTTCCTTGGCGAGAGCGGCGGCGGCGAGGTCGGCATTGATGTTGAGGGGACGCCCGGTCGCAAGTTCCGCAGCGAGTGGCGAGATCACCGGGACGATGCCGGCATTGTGCGCGGCATCCATGTGCGCCATCTGGCAGCCCACCACTTCGCCGACGCGGCCGATGTCCACGCGATTGCCATCAGCATCGATGCCTTTGGTTTTTTCCCCGAGGAAAACATCATTGCCGGGGATGCCCACGGCCTTGCCGCCGAAGTCGCGGATCATGCGGACGAGGCCGGGATTGATTTCTTCGGACAGGACGCGCGAGACGATATCGATGGCCTCATCGGTCGTGACGCGAAAGCCGCCCACGAAGCGTGCTTCCAGCCCTGCTTTTTCCATGGCGGCGGAAATGGCCTTGCCACCGCCGTGGACGACGATGGGATTGATGCCCGCCACTTCGAGGAATACCACGTCGCGCATGACTTTGGAAACCAAGTCCGGATCCTCCATGGCGGAGCCGCCCATCTTGATGAGGAAGGTTTTTCCGCGGAAGGCCTGAAGGTAGGGAAGGGCTTCGATAAGGGCGTCTGCTTTGGCGATCGGATTCACGGCCGCGAGCCTAGGCCGCGTGATTGCCATCGAAAAGCGGAAAGCTTCACTCGCTGCATCATCGGGGAGCCACCCGGAATGGCCCGCGGATCTTCCACCACGGAAGCAGGGTGCCTTTCTGGCTGAGGCGGAGTTTTCCGGCTTCTGCGAGTTCGAAAATCAGCGGGCGCAGCAAGGACAAGGGTTGATCCGTGCCGGGCAGCACCCGATGACTCAACTCACCGGGACAAACACTCGTGCCTTTTCGCAGGGCGGAAATTTCCACCAGGATGGCACGCTTGAGATCCTCGCGGTTCTCCGCGATGCGCCCGCTCTCCGCCTTGCGGCCTGCGCACTTTCTTGAGCAGATGCCGCTGTCATCTGGATTCCGCGGCAGAGGCAGCAGGCAGACCCGGCAGCGGTCGGGCCATGATTCTGTTAGATCATCTCCGGCGAGGCGCTTCGGTTCAGGCATTCCGGCGTTGGCGTTTTCTGGAGCCGATGAAAAACACCGAACCTAACAGAATCATCAATGCCGAAGATGGCTCCGGAACGACCTGGGGATTGACCGGATTGTCGAGAAAGCTGTTTGCACTGATGCCCATGATTTTCACGTCTGCTTCACCCACATTCTCGATGCGCAATCCATAGACGGGGCCGGCGAGAACCGGTGGGCCACCCTGGGGTCCGCTGCTTTCGAAAAACTTCGCAATCGAAAACAAAGTGAGTGCCTGCGCCTGGCTGGGCACATTCGTGGCGGCGGCGTAGCCGGTATTCCAGTCATGCACTTCATATCCCACGCCGAAGGCTCCGCCACTGCCGCCGAGACGGAGGATATTGGCATCGGGATAAGGATTTCCATCCGCCATCAAGGCAGTCACGGTGAAGCTGCTGTTTCCCCAACGCTCGGAAACGAGGATGTAATCATCGAGATTGAGCGCACGGTAAAACAACAGATCCAAATCCGGAGTGCCCGGCGTGGTGGGCCCGGGGCTGAGGTAATCATGATAACCAAAGTTCCGCAGATCGGTATTCAAGCTGGCTGCGGCAAATGCATCCGCATAAGCCTGATGCCCAGCTCCACTGCTGGTGGTCACCGCGCCATTGTCGAAGACGCCGACGCCTGAGATCGTGGATAATTGGGAATTCACGTTCACCGCGGCGGCCGCCTCCGTGTTGAAGAAGGTGAGATCCACCGGGCCTCCGTCCGTGATGCGGACGCTTTTCACGAGAACCTCGCCATCGCCCGTATGGGTGACGCCTGTGGCTTCCGCCGTTTGCACCTGCGGCGTCCCGCCGATGAGGAGCGTGAGTTGCTGGATGGCCACGTTGTTGGCACCCGGCAAGAGATTGATCACTGCGGCGTTGGAAAGCGATGGGACGCACGCCAGCAAGCAACAAATGGAGCTGTTTCGAAAGGGGGTTAACACGGCTCGCAAACTCGTCAACCGCCTCTGGAAGTAAAGAATTTTCAGGTGTCGGATCGGACAGTCCTTTCAACCACAAGGATGCTCGCAGAAGGTGTTTTGTTAGGACTCGTTAAACAACATGCTAACAGAAAAATCAGCCGTGGTGTCCAATCAACGGAGTCCCGTCGAATGAACACCTTTTGGCACTCAGGATTTCCGCTTTTTCTTGGTCGCGGGCTCTTTTTCGGGAGCGGGTTCTTTGGGAGTTTTCTTCCGCGTGGATTCTTTTTTGGGTGCGGCGGTTTTTTTCGCTGCGGGTTTTGGAGTCGCCGTTTTTTTGGCCGCTGTTTTGCGAGCCGCTCTCTTTTTGGCTGCTTCCGGTTCGGCAGGGGTTTCTACGGCGTGTATCGTAGCAAGTTCGGGAAGGGGAAGAGAGACCGGAGCGGGAATTTCCTCGATCGGGATGGATGGCGATTCTTCCGGGGCGATCGATGGCAGCGGTGTGGCGGTGATTTTTTCCTGCCGCGCACCGGCGATCCAGCAGGTCAGCAATGCCGCCATGCAAGGCAGGCCCGGCAGCCAGATCGCAGCGCTGCCTGCGGCGAGCAATTGCGCGGTGATGATCCCTCCGGCCACGATCATGAAAACAATGTGCCGCGCGAAGGGTGAAACCCGCCCTGCTGCCAGTGGAATCATCGCTGTCAGCAAGAGCAGGAAAATTTCCCAGCGGGTCGGAAGACGGCTGAAGGCGCGGGGAGAACTCAGGCCGGCGTCCGAGGAAATCGCGGCGATCATCGCTGCCACCTGCCGGGAAAATCCACGGGTGGATGGATCTGCCGCACTGCGATCATCACGAAGAACAAGCGGCCCCCGGGCGGATGGAGAAATCACCCCCTCTTCCGCATCGATGAGTGCCTCTGCCCGGATGACTTGCAGCGCAGGCAGGGATTTCAAGGGAACGCCCAGACGGCCGAAGGCATCCATCGGCACGGTGGGGCCTTGCGGGCCGAGTTTCAGGTATTCGCCCAGGCGGATTTCCATCCCATCCAGAGGCAGGTTGAGATGGCGTATCACGGCGAGCAGGGGGAAGGAAAAAACCACCCGGTCGTCCCAGCGGGCAAGCAAGGGGGCGAATCCGGTGCTTTTTTCGGATTCCAGGGATTGGAAACCCGCAAGCGTGTTGGCGCGGCCGAGGATCACGCCGGGGACCGGGATCCGGTTGACCAAAGGAAGCTCCGAGGTGCTCCCTTTGACGGCGCTCAGTGGCAGCGAGGCATTCCGGAATGCCTCAGGCATCGCTTCCGGCACAGCCCCCCGCGAGAGCGGCGCTGCCATGACAAACGACTCGAAGCGGGAAATCACCTTGTCCAGCGCCACCAGCCCGATGGGATCCGGATCGCTCCATGCGAGCACGGCAGAGGAGGAAGCATTTTTCACCCCCAGCCGCTGAAGGTTGCTGAAAATCACCGCCAGATCCACAGGGGAGGGGGGAGAGCTTTGGAAAAATCCCTCCAGGTCGTCATCCAGTGAGACCACGACGGGAGCGTGGCGGGCATCGGTTTTCGCGGTGGGTTCGAAGGTCCGCAATTTCCACGGATCCGCCTGTTTCCCGCTGCCGCTCACGAAAAATGGCGGGTTCGCAAATCCCCTCACCACCAGATCGAAGGCCTTCTCGTCCACTGCTGTCCCGGGCAGCCACGCCCAGCAAGCCGCCGCCACCATGGCCGCCGCGAGCGATGCTTTGAGCCGACGGTGAAGCGGACCAGTCACGGGGCGGGGGTTCAGGAAATGGAGTCAAGCACCGGAGCCAGCGGTTTCTCCAGTGGAGTGCCGGCGGTGACGTGTTCCAGCAATCGGGCCGCCGTCGCAATGTGCGGCCGATACCACTCGTCGCCTCGGTTTTTCAGGATGTTGCCGTAGGCCCCGAGCGCCTGCATGAGGCGCTGCGCCGCGCATTGGTGGAACAAGGTGGTCTCAGGGCGCTCATCCGCGATTTCCTCCCAAAGCTCCAACAAGGCCTCCCGCTCATCCTCGCTGTGATTCATGTAGGGATCGAAAATCAGCGAAGCCAGATCGTATTCCTGCCGACCCCGACGCAGTCCCTGAAAGTCGATGAGCCATGCCTTGTCATCCTTGATGAGGAGGTTCTGCGATTGGAAATCCCGATGAACGAGGTGGCGCGCGCCGGTTCCCAGCCGCTCCGCAAGATCGGTGAAAACGGAATTTTCCCGCAATGACTTCGCATCCTGCCCGAGGAATTCCTCCACCATGTATTCGAAAAAGTAGTTTTGCTCCCAGCGATACAACGTGGCGTCAAAGGGCGGCATCAGGTGGAAGTCCTTGGGCGTTTTTGCATAAAACAGGCGGTCCACCTGCTCGA
>JALOTR010000279.1 GCA_025457805.1 Akkermansiaceae bacterium
CTCGATAGAGTTCAAACATGCGTCATCCCGCCCATTCCAACCACCGCCGCCGCGGCTTCCTTCTCTTGGAGATGGTGCTCGCGCTGGCGGTGTTTGGCATTGCTGCCACCGGATTTGCCGTGGCGCTCCACCGCATGGCGGACACAGCGGCGCTGGCGCAGAGCGAAATGCGCATCACCCGCATTCTGGAAAGCGCGCTCGACGAGACGCTCTCGCTCCCGGTCCTCGAAGAAGGCGAGACCGAGACGGAAATGGGCGAACCGGGCAGCGAAATCAAATTTCTCACCACCGTGGAACTCCTCGATGAAATGGAAAACGAGGAAGGCCAACTCCTCCAGGAAATGTACCGCATCGAGGTGAAGGCGAATTGGTATGCCAATGGCGAGTGGCAGGAACGCATCGTGGAAACCTGGCGCTACGGCCGCCTCTATCAACCGTGAAAACCTCATTTCCCAGATCCCGAAATCGTGGTTTCACGCTGCTTGAGCTCGTGATCGCCATGCTTTTGCTCACCATGATCATTGGCATGGTGTTTGGCATCGCCCGCACTTCGCTCGCCCTCGGCAATACGATTGTGGAAACGCAGAATGAGGAAATGAAGCATCAGGCCTTCATGGAACTTCTCGGCCAGCGCTTCGCCTCACTGCCCGGCAATACGCGCTTCGATTTGCAGGTGGACGATTCCGGTTCGCATTATATCTCCGATCTCACGCTCCAGAACGTCCCCGTCGGCTTCGCATGGGCCGGCGAGGAACGGATCGCCAAGGCAGTCCAGATTTCCACCGTCAAACGACGTAGCGGCTATCTCGACATCGTCCTGAAATTTTACGAAAACGAGATCCTCGAAGGTTCGGAATCCTCCTTCCAAAGCACCGCCCTCGACAACGAACCCTTTGCGGAAATCGTCCTGCTCGAAGACGTCGCCTTCTTCGAATGGCGCGTGCTCGATGGCCGCTCGATGGAATGGCAGTTCGATTGGGAAATCCAAGGCCGCCTCCCGCTCCAGATCGAACTCACCATGGCCATCGGTGCCAAGGGCGAGGAAATCCGCCAGGTCTTCTGGGTCCCACCCAAGCAGAATCCGGAAGTCCTCATGCGCCAGATGATGCAAGGCGGCGGCAATGGCACCCAAGGCACCGGCACCCCGCCAAACCCGGATGGCACCCCGGGCACGCCCGGAAATCCCATCGTCGTTCCCGGCCCCGGCGGCCAAGGCGGCGGCAACGTTCCAGGAGGTGGCGGATGAAAATTTCCCTCAAATCAAAAGTTTCCCGCCGCGGTGCCGCCCTCATGGCCGTGCTCTGGCTCATCGCCATCCTCGCCATGGCCTGCATGACTGCCTTGCGCGTGATTTCCTTCGATATGGAACTCGCCTCCTCCAAAATCCACGGCTCGCGCGCCCGCCAAGTCGCGGAAATGGGCATCGCCGTCGGCTCCAATCCGGTCGTGAAACGCTCGGACCCCATGCTCCGCCAATTGAACGAAGGAACCGGCGAGGGCTTCGAGGTCCGCATCCTCTCCGAGGGCGGCCGATTCAACATCAACGCCATCCTCCTCCAGGACGACAAGGCCCTGCTGCGCGAAATTTTCTCCAAATGGGGCCTCGAACTCGAAGACGCCCAAGCCGTGGCCGATGCCCTCGGCGATTGGGTGGACGCCGATGACGACGTGGCTCTCAACGGCGCGGAAAAAGGCGATTACGAGCAAGCCGGCCGCGTCAACCAACCCTTCAACCGCCCCTTCTACGACATCAGCGAGGCCCGCCTCGTCCGCGGCATGGACCTCGTGGAAGCCGTCCGCCCGGATTGGCGCGAGTGGTTCACCGTATGGAGCGGCGGCGCACTCGATGTGAACGAGGCCTCGGCAGAAATGATCGCCGCCGCCGCGGAAATCCCCGTCGAGCAGGCAGACATCATCCCGGAAACCGTCCGGGGCACCGATGGCCAGCGCGATACCGAGGATGACGTTCCTTTCCAAAATGCCGCCGCCGCGCTTGATCTTTTGGGCATCGACATCAATGGTCGCCCCGACATTGCCCGGCGCTTCACCGCCAATGATGCCACCACCCGCATCGAAAGCATCGGCTATGCGGAGGGAGCCAAACGAAAAATCAACGTCATCGTCCGCAACCGCACCGGGAAACCGGCCCTCCTTGAACGCACCGAAGAAATCATCCCGTGAGCAAAACCACCGAAAATGTCCTTCTCGTCCCCGGCGAATCCGGATGGGAAATCTGGACCGGCCAGCCCGAGACCGGCTTCTCCCAGCAACAAGCCACCGAGACGCTGCTCGCCGGCGATCTCAAGGACATCCCGCAGGGCGATATCACCCTGCTTTTCCCGGTCAAAGCGCTCACGGCGGTCCCCATGCGCGTCGCCAGCGATGACGACGCCCTTTTCCCCGATCTTGCCGCCCTCCACGCCGAGCGCCTCGGCCTGCGCACCGATGCCATGGCCGGCCAGCTCACCGATGTCTTCGTCGTCGAGCGCGAAGGTGAAAACACCACGCTCGTTTCGGTTTTCCTGCGCACCCCGGCCGAGGGCGAACTGCCCGTTCGCGGGCCCAAAGCCTTTGACATCTCACCCCGCGCCATCCCCGTCACCGGCGATGCCCTTGCCACCTGGCGGGAATTCGGCCGCTGGGTCTTCGCCGTCTATCATCAGGGCAAGCTCGTTTACTGCCAGGCCACGGCAGGCGATTCCCGCCACCCGGATGATGCCCTCGCCCGCGAGATCCGCCTTTCGCTCATTCAGCTTTCCATGCAGGGCCTCACCATCGAGCCCACCCGCGTGATCCTCTGGAGTTCCAACGAATCCGTGGACGCCTCCGCCCTCCGCGCCGCCTTCACCGCCCCGGTGGAAGTCCAGCCGCGCCCCGCGCCCGTCCTGCCGGTGCCGCTCAGCAAGCTGCTCCCCGCCGATGTCCGCGCCGCCCGCCGCGCCGCCGTCCGCAAGCGCAACATCACACTCGCCGTCGCCGCCGTCGCCCTGCTCTACCTCGGCGTGCTCGGCTGGTTCGGTTACGGATTGTGGAAAATTTCCGCCGAAACCAAAGACCTCAACGCCCGCGCCGAAGAAGCCGCCCCCGAAGGCGCGGAATACGCCACCCACATCGCCAAGTGGGACGAGCTCGCCCACGCCATCGATCTCCAGCACTCGCCTGTCGATATCCTCAACCGCATCGCCAATTGCATCCCGCCCAACAGCGGCCTGCGCCTCAAAGTGGCGGAAATCAGCGCCACGGAAATCAAACTCCAGGGCGAGGCACCCCAATACCAGGCCGTCACTACCTTCAGCCTCAAGCTCTCGAAACACAACGAACTCACCAACTACACCTGGCAAACCCCGGAACCCAACCAGTCCACCCGCGGCTGGGAATTCGTCTTCACCGGAGAAGTCCCCATCGTCGAATCCCAACCCTGACCGACAATTTTCCCAAGTCCCGGCATTTCTATTTCAGCTTCCCAGCATCTCAGCCTCTCAGCTTCTACCCCTCCATGTCCGACCGCGAAAAAAAACTCCTGATCTTCTTCGCCACCGCCGGCTTCCTCGTGGTCAATTTCCTCGTCTTCGGATTCTTCAAAAACAAGAGCGCCGAGTTCCAGCGCGCCCGCGATCAGGCCCGGGTGAAGCTGGACAGCGCGGAAGTTTTCCAGGCCAGCCGCGAGCAGGTGCTTGAGGAAATGGACTGGCTCGCCGAGAACGAACCCGAGCCCGCCGCCAACCAGGACGTGCAGGCAGAACTCCAGGCACTCTGCGAAAAACAGGCCAAAAGCGCCGGACTCACCATCAAGTCCCAGAAGCCCATGCCGTCGGACACCACCGAAGGCCGCCATTTTCACCGCGCCCGCATCCAGGTCACCGTCACCGGCACCGAACAGGCGCTCTACACCTGGTTCAACTCCCTCAACATGCCCACCGAGTTCCGGATCGCCTCCAACATCCGCATCAATCCCAACAAGGAAGACGATACCAAGATCGACTGCATCGCTGTCATCGAGCAATGGTTCGTGCCTCTTCCTCCCACGGCTTGATCACCAACGATCCGTTAAACTTCCGTTTCCGTATGCACTCCACCGCCATCCTCATCCTCTCCGTCCTCGCCACCACCGGCGCGGCGATGGCGGGCGTGCCGCAAAAAGCCCCGCTCGGCCACTATCAGGGACTCTGGCACAGTTCGCCCTTCACCAGCCCTCCCAACTGCCAGATCCCGCCGGCATTGCCATCCCTCAGCAACGAGCTCACCCTCGGCGGTGTTTCTCCCATCCCTGGCGGATATCGCGTCACCATCCTCACGAAAGGCAGCAAGCAGGAACGCATCACCCTCGATTCCGGGAAATCCGTCCAAGGGCTCCGAATCGGAAAAGTGGAGTTCCATTCCGACGATCCGCTTGAAACCATCGTCCACATTTCCTCCGGAAACCGATCCGGCCAGCTCCGTTTCGATCGCTCATCCCTTGCTGCCAAGCCGCCATCCAAAGTGCCCGCTCCGCCCGTTCTCCGTCCTGCCGTGCGCTGATCACCAACCACCTTCCCTCTCATTTCCATGAAACCCGTTCCATCCATCCTCCTCGCCACCCTAGCCCTTGTCGGCACCGTGGCTGCGGATGTGCCGGTGAAGGCTCCGCCCACCAAGTATCGCACTCTTTGGGAAAACTCGCCCTTCACCTCCAAGCCGCCACCACCCGAGGAAGGACCCGTCGCGAATCCCCTCGAAGACTACGCCCTCGGCGGCGTTTCGCCCATCTCTGGCGGCTACCGCGTCACCCTTCTCAACAAGAAGAAACCGGAAGAGCGCATCACTGTGGATACGGACAACCCGAAGAGCGGCTTCAAGATCCTTTCCGTCACCCGCAAGTCCGGCGATCCCCTCGGCACCATCGTTCGCATGTCCTCCGGAGCCCTCACCGGCACCGTGGCCTTCGATGACAAACTCCTGACTCTCGCCCCGCCGCCCGCCGCGGCCAAACCGCAGCCCGGCCAGCCCGGTCAGCCTCCCATTCCGGGTCAGCCGCAAATTCCCGGCTTGGTGAACCCCCAAAACAATCCCAACGGCCAACCGGGCATTCCCCAGCGCCAGCCACGCCCGCGCGTCGTCCCGCCGCCCACTCCGCAGAGCCAGCCTCAGCAAGTCAATCCCGCCACCAACAGTCAACGTCCGGAACGCCGCCGCGACCG
>JALOTR010000280.1 GCA_025457805.1 Akkermansiaceae bacterium
ATCCGCATTTCGAGAAGGGAGAGTTCGGAAATTTCAGCCGTCTCCACAATTTCCGCCCGGCCCTCGACGATGCGCGTATCGGTGTTGGTGATGGCCCCCAGCACTTTGTCGAGGCCTCGTTCGACGCTGGATCGGGTGCTGGAGACAGCCCTTTCGATCGGGGCCACGACAAGAAAGTAAAGGCCGCCAATCACGGCGGCAGCGGTGATCAGCCTGCGCGCGGTTTTCCACATCTCGGTTCGGTGTTCCATGCCGGTTGATGCTAGTGCAGGCCGGGCGCGGCGTCGATCCCCGAACTTTTTTGGGAAATTTCGCGCAACAAATAAACCCGGGACTGGATAAGAACATATGATAAGTTGCCCGGTCTCCCGCTCCCGACCCGATTCATTGAGGAGGGAGTCCCTGGCAGAACCCGTTTTTGAATCCATCCAGCAAACCCATGAAACTCAAGTCGATCCGTCACTCAATCTGGGGCTGCACCGCCGCCCTTCCCATCGTCATGGCGGCTCCAGCCGCGCACGCAGCGCTCAGCGCGGCTGAATCCTTCCTCACCGGTGGAGCCAATTACACCGCCGCCTCGCCCATCATCGGCCAAGGACCCGCCACCACCGGTTTCAGCGGAAACTGGGTGGAAGCGTACGGTGGCGCCCAGTCGCCGGACGTCAGCGCCACCGGTCTCACCTACACTGATGGCACCAACAGCGTTGCGGTTGCAGGCGGCTCCGTGGAATACCCGGGTGGCGGAAATGGCCGCGCCGGACGCCTGCTTTCCACCTCCTACGGAAATGCCACCGCTGGCACCATCTATTTCGCCGTCATCCTCCAACCGGACTCCACCGGCGATGGCTATCGCGGATTTGAAATGCACAACGGCAGCCTTGGCGATGGCGACCGCAAGCTGCAAATCGTCACCGGCGAGCCCGGCGTCGGCAGCGCGAACAGCAATTTCATCGTCCGCCTCTTCAACAACTCCAGCTTCGGATTCGCGGGCGACCTCGGCGCGGCAGATACCAATCCCAATCTTTTCGTCGGCAAGTTCACCTTCTCAACCACTGCGGACAGCGACTCGCTCGAACTCTGGAGAAACCCTGCGGATATCTCCAGCGAGGCCCTCTCCGGGACACCGGATTTCGTGAAAACCGGCTTCGATCTTCAAATCGACCGCGTTGCCCTCGCCCGCTTCAATGGCGCGGATGGCATCAAGGCCGACGAAATCCGCATCGGCACCACTTGGTCGGATGTCACCACCGTCATCAATACTGCGGACAGTGATGCCGATGGACTGCCCGATGTGTATGAACTCACCATCATCAACTTCAATCCCGGCGATGCCGTGGATGGTCTGGAAGACGTGGCGGGTCCCAACAATGCGCCCACCACCACTGACTTCGATGGAGACGGCTCCACAGATGCAGCGGAGTTTGTCATCACCACCTCACCCACCGATTCGGATTCCGACGATGACGGCTTGAACGACGGCGCGGAAGCGACGGCGGGCACCAATCCGCTCGACAACGACAGCGACAATGACGGCCTGCTCGACGGCGCGGAAATCAACACCCACGGCACCCTGCCTCTCAACGCGGATACCGATGGCGATGGAGAAAACGACGGAACCGAAGTCTTCGAAGGCACCAGCCCGACATCGAACACCAGTTCCTCCGCCTTGTTAGGCAACCCTCTCACCGATGGTGTGCGCGATGCCGGCTACGGTGCGCCCATCGCGGTGCAAACCATCGAGACCGGCTTCGGAGACAACCAGAGCGAATGGAACGCCGCCTACACCAAGATTGCAAACGGCCGACTCTATATGCTCTTCACCGGCAACCTGGAGAGCAATTTCAACAAGCTCAACATCTTCATCGATTCCAAGTCCGGCGGTTCCACCACCTTCACTTCGAGTGGCAACGATGGATCCGGTGTGATGAACGGCATGACCTTCGATGCGGACTTCCTGCCAGACTATCATCTCATCGGCCGCCGTGGCATGTCGCAGTTGGATCTCGATATCGCGTTGCTCGGCACCGGCAATTTCAGCGTGCACAACAACGTCTTCGGAGGAACGACCGCAGGCCGCGGACTCACTGGCACCGGAGCTGGAAACACCCAGCCCATCCGGGTTGCCTATGATGGCTCCAACACCGCCGGCATCGGTGGCAATGGCGGTGCTGCTGCGGATCAAACCGCCGCCGCCAACGTGACCACCGGCTTCGAAATTTCGATCAGCCTTGCAGACCTCGGCAATCCAACGGGTGCGATCAAGGTCATGCTGCTGCAAGCCAGCGGGGATCACAGTTTCCTCTCCAACCAAACCCTCGCCGGCCTGCCGGAGACTTATGGCAATCTCGGAACACCCTCCACCGCCAACTTCCAATCCTATCCCGGCGATCAATTCTTCACCATCAACCAGTCGGGTGCCTACAATGCCTGGTCCGCCGCCAATGCGGGCAACCAGAATGGCGATGAAGACTTCGATGGCGACGGTGTGGCCAATGGCGTGGAGTATTTCATGGGAGAAACCGGATCCACCTTCACCGCCAACCCGAGCGTCACTGGCGGAGCGGTTTCCTGGCCGCGCGGCGGTTCCTACACCGGCGTCTATGGCACCAACTATGTCGTCCAAACCTCATCGAACCTGAGCACCTGGACCGATGTGCTGGTGAGCGATCCGAATCTCGATAATGGCAGCCCGCTCGAATACACGCTGCCCACCGGAGCCGGCCCCTTGTTTGTGCGCTTGAAAGTGATTACTCCCTGATGATTTCCCTGGTTGGATAATCCATGATGGTCTGTGCAAGGCGGTGGCAGGGATGCCACCGCCTTCTCACGTCTTTGAGGGGTCACGGTGAGAAATATCGACAGGAGTGACGGATTCTGTTTCGTTCTCGGGAAGCAAGACTCTCCCAAATGACGATCCCTGCCATTTTCCGCTCCTGCCTGCCATCTTTCCTTTGGGTGGCCGCCATCCTCCCTGTTTTTTCCGCACCGGTGATCACCTCGATCACGCCTGCCTCGGGACCGACGCAGGGAGGCAATCTCATCACCATCATCGGCACCGGCTTCACCGCAACGTCCAGCGTCACCGTGGGACCGGTATCCGCAGTTCCTGCATCCCCACCAACGGCCACCCAGATCATCGCCACCATGCCGGCTGGCGAGGGTGTGAATCTGCCGGTGATCGTGACCGTCGCAGGAGTGCCATCCAATAGCGCAATTTATAGCTATGACCCTCCCACTCTCATTTCCATCACTCCTTCATCGGCCGGAACGGCGGGCGCCACGGTGATCACTCTCAGCGGTGCCAGTTTCGGGAGCAATCCCACGGCCACGCTGGGCGGAGCTTCGATTTCCAGAATCAGCAGCTCGCACACCCAATTCGTCGGCACCATTCCGGCGGGCCAGGGAATCAATCGGCCCATCGTCGTCCGCACCTCCGGCGGGCGATTTTCGAACCCGATCAATTTCAGTTATAGCCCGCCCAGCATCACCAGCATCAGCCCCACCTCTGCATCGACCGCTGGCAGCACCGTGATCACCCTGACCGGGAACAACTTCGGGACAAGCGGGGCCATTGTAAAAGTGAATGGAACCGATGCCCCGCTCGTCACCCTATCCCACACCTCGGTGAGATGCACTCTGCCCGCCGGCCAGGGAAGCCCTGCCACCATCCAGATCGAAGTGGACGGACAAACGGCCACCAGCACCGCATTCGGTTATGCCGCGCCGGTTCTCACCAGCATCTCCGCGGGCAGCAGGCCCACAGCAGGCGGAGTGCCCATTACCCTGACGGGATCGAACTTCGGCCTCTCCCGCACGGTCACCATTGGTGGCGTGAGCGCGCTTCCTACGGGAACTCCCACCCACAACCAAGTCGTCGTCACGTTGCCGGCCGGTCAAGGCACCGGCAAGGCCGTCACCATGAATGTGGCCGGCCAAGTCAGCAATTCCCTCACATTGGATTATGATGCGCCCACGATCACCTCGGTAAGCCCCACGAGCGCCTCCACCGCTGGCGGCACGGTCATCACTCTCACCGGAAACAACTTCGGTCTTTCTCCGGTCGTTTCGCTCGATGGAGTGGAGCCACAAATCGTTTCCACCAGCCACAGCAGCATCCAGTTCCTCCTCCCACCGGGCGGGGGATCGAACCGGACCATCCAGGTTGATGTCGATGGGCGGACGGCCACCACGACCGCATTCAGTTATGCCGCGCCAATTCTAACAAGCATCTCCGCCACCAGCAAACCCACAGCAGGCGGAGTTCCCATCACCTTGACGGGATCGAACTTCGGTCTTTTACGCACAGTCACCATCGGTGGCGTGAGTGCGTTGGTCACAGGCACTCCCACCCACAATCAGCTCGTCGTCACACTGCCGCCCGGTCAAGGCACCGGCAAGCTCGTCACCGTGAGTGTGGTTGGCCAAGT
Organism: Akkermansiaceae bacterium; assembly: GCA_025457805.1. Lineage (GTDB taxonomy): Bacteria > Verrucomicrobiota > Verrucomicrobiia > Verrucomicrobiales > Akkermansiaceae > Luteolibacter. The sequence goes on from JALOTR010000280.1 coordinate 4,428, forward strand.
CAGCAATTCCCTCACGCTGGATTATGATGCGCCTGCGATCACCACCGTGAGCCCCACAAGCGCCTCCACGGCGGGTGGCACGGTCATCACTCTCACCGGGAACAACTTCGGTCTTTCGCCAATGGTTTTACTCGATGGATTAGAGCAACAGATCGTTTTCAACAGCCACAGCAGCATTCGTTTCACCCTTCCACCGGGCCAAGGATTGAACCGGACCATTGAAGTGAATGTCGGTGGTCAAACTGCCAACACGGCCACATTCAGTTATGCCGCGCCGGTTCTCACAAGCATCTCCGCTGCCAGCAAACCCACAGCAGGCGGAGTGCCCATCACCTTGACGGGATCGAACTTCGGCCTTTCCCGCACAGTCACCATCGGTGGCGTGAGCGCGCTGATCACCGGAACTCCCACCCACAACCAACTCGTCGTCACACTGCCGCCCGGTCAGGGCACCGGCAAGGCCGTCACCGTCATTGTGGCTGGCCAGGTCAGCAATTCCCTCACGCTGGATTATGATGCTCCCGTCGTTTCCAGCGTCACCGCAACCAGCCGACCGACGGCGGGCAACGTGTCCATCACCCTTCAAGGCAGCAACTTCGGAACCAATCCAAGCGCCACGATCGATGGCAGCAGCCTGAGCATCACCAACAGCAGCCACAGCAGCATCGTTTGCACCTTGCCCCCAGGACAGGGAACCCGCTCGATCGTAGTGACGGCGGGACTTCAAAACTCCACACCCTTTGCATTC
>JALOTR010000281.1 GCA_025457805.1 Akkermansiaceae bacterium
ATGCCGAATGGCGTGCTGAACTCGCCGACCGACCTTTGCACGCACGAGTTGCACGTGACGATGGACGAGCATTTCCTCGCTGAGGACCTGACCCTCGATGGACGGATCGGAGCCGCCGATGCGTTTTACGCCTGCCGGGAACAGGACTATCCGAGGGACAAACACGAAGACTGGGAATACCTGGTGGACACCTTCGACTTCAAAGCCAATCAGGACCCGGACTTCGTGAAGAAGAACTCGCGTCCGGCCATCACCGCCGAAGAATTCGCCGCCGATGGAGTGGACGCAAAGTGGATCATTTACGGAGATTTCCTCGGCGATCAGAAAGCCTCCATCCTCCGCCTCACCCTCGCACCCGGCGCCAAGATGAATTTCCACCCGGAGAGCCCCACCCTCTTCCACACCAACCGCGGATGCGGCCGGGTTGGAAAGCTCGCGGTGCAATATCACCAAGACATGAAGCTTGGCGAAATCTATCCCGAGATCGGATTCATCACCCAAGCCGCCCTCAACCGCGGCGGCGTCGAAATCGAAAACACCGGCACCGAACCCCTCGTCCTAACCTTCGACTTCCCCCAAAACGCACATTCGAAAACACCCGGTGTCGCATAACTCCGTTTAGAATCAATCAACAAACTAACACACGCACCCCTTCCCCATCATGAAAAAACCAATCCGCATCGGACTCATCGGTTACGGCTTCATGGGCCGCACCCACTCGAACGCCTACTCGCAACTCAGCCATTTCTTCGATACCGAGCACGTGCCGGTCCGCCAGGCCGTTTGCGGTCGCGACAAGGAAAAGGTCGCCGCCTTCGCCGAAAAGTGGGGCTATGCCTCTTACGAAAGCGACTGGCGCGAGTTGGTTAAGCGCGAGGACATCGATGCCGTCGATATCTGCACGCCCAACGATTCCCACGCCGAGATCGCCTTGGAGTGCATCAAGCACGGGAAAATGATCCTCTGCGAAAAACCCCTCGCCCTGAATGGCGAGCAGGGCGAGGCGATGGTCGAAGCAGTGGAAAAATCCGGGCTGCCGAACCTCGTTTGGTACAACTACCGTTTCCTCCCTGCCGTCACGCATGCGAAAAACATCGTCGATGCCGGCGCACTCGGCCGGATTTTCCACTATCGCGCGAATTTCCTCCAGGATTGGACGATTTCCGAAGAACTCCCCCAAGGCGGCGCGGGTCTCTGGCGCTTGGATGCAGCGGCGGCGGGTTCTGGTGTGACTGGGGACTTGTTGGCCCACTGCATCGATACCGCCCGCTGGATCAATGGCGACATCGTTTCCGTGAGTGCGATGACCGAGACCTTCATCAAGGAGCGCGTCCACACCGCCACCGGGGAGAAACAAGCGGTCACCATCGATGACGCCTGCGCCTTCCTTGCCCGTTTCGAAAACGGCTCGCTCGCCATCTTCGAATCCACCCGCTACGCCCGTGGCCACAAGGCGCTTTATACCTTCGAAATCAATGGCGAACACAAGTCGCTCGCTTGGGACCTCCACGATCTCAACCGCCTGGAGTATTTTGATCACGGCGTTCCTGGGGATCGCCGTGGCTGGAGCAGCATCCATTGCTCGGATGGCGATCAGCCCTACGCCGGCAATTGGTGGGTTCCGGGCCTCTGCCTTGGCTACGAACACTCCTTCATCCACGAGTTGGCCGAGTTCTTCAAAGACCTCGACAGCCCGGCCAAGGAAAAGCGCTACCCCGATTTCCGCCACGCGCTCGGCACCCAGTATGTCTGCGACGCCGTGCTTGAATCCGCCCGCACCAAGCAGTGGGTGGATGTGAAAAAGGCGTGAATTGGGTGGGAGAGGGAAAAAGGCACCACGAATCTTACGAATCCGACGAATCTTGGAGCGATTGTGGGAGGTGTGCTCACTTTTCCGGTGGCGATCCCCTTTTGGTTCGGCGACTTCAGCCTGCGACTGGAATGGTGAGTTCCAGTCGCAGGTGACGTCGTATAACGGGAAGTCCAAAAGACCTCAAAGCCCGACTCTCTCATAAAGTTCGGCCAGTGGGATTTCCGCATCCATCTCTGGCAGAGGAATCACGGCGTCCGATCCGGCATACTCCTCCACCGCAAACCCGCCCTGCGGGGTGCTCCGGCGATAGATCAGGACCAGCGCTTCATCGGGCTCCACAAAGATAAGCACTTTGAGAGAACTCATGGTCATGTAAGCATCCCGTTTTTCCGTCAAATCAGCCCGACGGGTACTGTCGCTGAGCACTTCGACGATCAACACGGGATGGTCCTGGAAATGATCCGTGTCCGAATTCAATCGGCAGACCACCATGGCATCCGGATAATAGAAACGGGTGTGATCGGGAAAAGTGATCCTTACCTTGGTGTCGCTGTTGAAGGGCTGGCAGGATTTCCCGCGAAATCGGGCGATCAGCGCTCCCAGGAAGTTCGATGCGATGATGTTGTGCCGGTTGCTCGCTCCTGCCATCGCGTGGACCACCCCGCCGAGGTATTCGTGTTTGACCCCGGACTGTTCCTCGCCTGCAAGGTAGTCCTCGATGCTGAGCAGGGATGTTGGGCGGCTGCCCTCTTTCATGGCGCGAGCCTATCCGGCAACGCGGAGCTTTGGCAAGCGGTGCATCGTTGGAGAGGTTCGTGCCGGAATCCGGAATGAAGAGGTTTATTCAACGCCAAGCCGCCAAGGTCGCCAAGCCAAACAGATGGGAGATCTTGGTTTTGATCCACGAAACAGATTTCTGGACCGCTCATCCCTGACTTCCTTGGCGCACTTGGCGACTTTTTAACCTCCATAGCCTTCGGCGACGGAAGGTGGCGTTTCAAATTCTTCCCATTCATGCCGAGTAGCTTCCGCAGCGCTCCATCTTGGAGTGGCCGTCACTCAAACACGGGATACACCATTTGACAAAAGCTGCCGCCCTCCTGCGTAGACTGCGACTTCACCATGATCCGCTCCATCATCCCGCTCCTCTTTCTGTCCTCCGCCGTCCCGCTTTTTGCCGAGTGGAAGGACCTTTTCAACGGCAAGGATCTCACCGGTTGGTCCGGCGATCCGAGGCTTTGGCGGGTTGAGGATGGCGTTTTGATTGGGGAAACGAACAACGCGGATAAAAAGATCGGCGCGAATTCCTTCCTGATCTGGCAAGGCGGCGAGGTCGGTGATTTTGAACTCGAATACAAGGCCAAGGTCATCGGCAACAATTCCGGCGTGCAGTATCGCAGCAAGATCGTCGATGCCGCGAAATGGAGCGTGGGCGGCTATCAAATGGATTTGCATCCGAATGCGCCCTACCTCGGCATGCTCTACGAAGAACGCGGACGCGGCATCGCTTGCCAGCGCGGTCAGCGGGTGAAGCTCAACGAGAAGCCGCAGGAAGTCGGCAAACTCGAAGTCCCCGCCGTGGATCTCGCCGTGTGGAACAGCTATCGCATCGTCGCCACGGGCAATCTCGTGAAACACTTCGTCAACGGCCAACTCGCAGCCGAGATCGAGGACATCCACCCGGAAAAACGCTCGCTCCAGGGCATCCTCGCGATTCAGGTGCATGCGGGACCTCCGATGAAAGCGGAGTTCAAGGAGATCCGCCTTCAGGGGAAGGTTGCCGCCGGCGAGGCAAAACCGGGAGCAGCGAAAGCGAAGCAGCAGCAAAACGAAGCCGCCAGCTCGGCCAGGCCATCCTGGATTTGGAAAAGCAACAGCCCGGGTTCGAGTGAGAAGGTTTTTTTTCGCCGGGATTTTCGGGTCCCACCGAATTTCGTCGCCGCTTCCCTCACCATTTCCTGTGACAACCGGCATCACGTCCATGTGAATGGCAAGGATGTGGGCATGGGCAGCGAGTGGTCCCACCCGCCCACCTATGATATCTCGGCCCACTTGAAAGCGGGCGAGTCCAATTCGATCGCCGTCGAGGGCGTCAACGAGGGTGGCATGGCCGCATTGGCGTTGAAGCTTTCACTTACCTTGAAAAACGGGCGCAAGATCGATCTTGTGTCGGATGCCACATGGCGTTGCTCGAACGAGGTCACCGACGGATGGCAAACGGCGGATGCAGCGGCTGCGAATTGGCCAAATGCGGTGGTCATCGGAAAGATGGGCGATGATCCATGGGGCAACGTCATGGGACCAGGACCGACGGAAGCAGGCATCGCCGAGGACATGACGGATTCCTATCAGGTTGCGAAAGGTTTCAAACTGGAACGCATCTATCAGATTCCCACCAATCAGGGATCATGGGTGAGCATCACTCTCGATGGCAAAGGAAGGCTGCTTTGCTCCGATCAATACGGAAAAATCTATCGGGTGAAACTCGCGGATGAGAGCAACAATGTCACCTCCGCCGCTCCGCTCGACATTCCGCTGCAAGGCGCGCACGGGCTGCTCTGGCATGAAGGGGTTTTGTGGGTGTGCATCAATGAAGGATCGGACCAAAGCGGTGTTTGGCGCGTGACCGACACCAATGGCGATGGCGAACCCGACAAGCCGGAGCTTGTCAAAGCCTTCCGCGGCCGCGGCGAGCACGGACCTCACTCGCTCGTGCTGGCACCGGATAAGAAGTCGATTTATGTCATCGCAGGAAATCATACCGACGTCCCTGAAACCGAAACTTCCCTCGCCACCAAGGCATGGGCGGAGGACCAACTCCTCCCGCGTCGGCCAGATGCGCGCGGCCATGCACGCGACCGCATGGCACCCGGCGGCTGGATCGCACGCTTCACGCCGGATGGGAAAAACTGGCAGTTGTTTTCCGTAGGTTATCGCAATCAATACGACGCCGCCTTCAATGAAAACGGCGATCTTTTCACTTATGATGCGGACATGGAATGGGATCTGGGAATGCCATGGTATCGCCCCACACGCATCAACCACGTGACGCCGGGATCCGAATTCGGCTGGCGGAATGGCACGGGAAAATGGCCGGATTATTATGAAGACTCGATGCCCTCCCAACTCGACATTGGCCCTGGTTCACCCACCGGGGTCGTTTCAGGTAAAGGGGCGAAGTTTCCTGCGAAATACCAGCGTGCGCTCTATGCTCTCGATTGGACCTTCGCCACGCTTTATGCCATCCACCTCACACCGGAAGGAGCGGGTTACAAGGCGGCGCGCGAGGAGTTCGTCGCAGGCAAAGGGCTTCCTCTAACAGACGCCACCATCGGCCAGCG
>JALOTR010000282.1 GCA_025457805.1 Akkermansiaceae bacterium
CGGCCTTGCTAGTCAACGCTTCGAGCACTTTTGCGTGTGCGGCGTCCACTTCCTCGGCTTTCAGCGTGCGGTCGGGGGCGCGGTATTGGAAGCGGTAGGCGACGGACTTGCGGTCGGCGGGGAGTTTTTGGCCGGTGGGGTCGTTGAAGACGTCGAAGCACTCGAAGGAGACGAGGAGGGGCTCGGCGAGTTTGAGGAGGACGTTTTCGATCTCGGCGTTTGGCAAGGTGGCGGGGACTTCCATGGCGGCGTCGCGGGAGGAGCCTGGGAATTGGGGAAGGTCCTCGACGTGTTCGATGCCGGTGAGGAGCTTGCGGAGTTTTGTTAGATCGAGCTCGGCGACGAAGACCGGCGAGGTGAAATCGAGTTCGCGTTCGCGGGCGGGTTTGAGTCGGGCAAAGATGCCGATGTTCTGGTCGTCCGCCTTGATGTCGCAGCCGAGGGCGAAGCCGTCGCGGTCGCGCGGGCTGAAGCGGATGGTTTTGTTGGGGACGAGCGCGTTGATGAGGCCTTTGAGGTCGTAGAGGTCGGCCTGGCGGTCGGCTTGGTTCCAGCCGGTGGGGGCGGTGCCGCCGGAGATGAGGATGGCGAGGGTTTCGCTTTCCTGGTCCTTCGCCTTGCCGCCGCCGGAGTTGCGGAAGACGCGGCCCATTTCGAAGAAACGCAGGGATTTCTGTTGTTGGCGGACGTTTCTGGCAGCGGAGGCGACGAGGCCCGGGACGATGCTCGGGCGCATGACTGCGTGATCCTCGCTGAGCGGGAGTTTTACGCGGATGATGTCGCCGTCCTGCATCGGGCGGAGGGTGAGGGAATCGGAAACCTGAGCGTCTGAGATCAGTTTGATCGTCTGGCATTCATACACGCCGAGCGCGGCGAGGCGGCGGCGCAGGATCATGTCCGCATCGTAGGCGGCATCGACCGGGCTGGCGGGGACGAAGCTGCCTTGGAGGCGGGATGGCACATTGTCGAGGCCATGGACGCGGGCGATTTCCTCGACGAGGTCGATGTGGCGCTGGAGGTCAGCGCGGAAGCTGGGGACGTTCCAGGTGCCGTCGGCGAGTTTGGAAAGGCCGAGGCGGGTGAGGATTTCCTCTGCGTCTGTTAGAGAGATCGACGCGCCCATCAACTGATTGAGCTTCGTTTCGTTAAGCGTGACAGGTTTTGTTAGAGACGGAGCCTCGCCTGCGACTTGGGCGTTGGTTTCCACAGTGCCGCCGGCGGTTTCGAGGATAAGTTTCACGGCCAGCGCGGAGGCTGTTAGAATGCCTTGTGGATCGACGCCGCGTTCGAAGCGGTAAGACGAGTCCGAGGAAAGCGCGGTGCGGCGCGAGGTGCGGCGGATGCCTTGTGGAGTGAAGTACGCCGATTCCAGTAGAATGTCGGTGGTGGTTTCCGTGACCCCTGATTCGAGGCCGCCCATCACGCCGGCAAGGGCGAGGGCCGCGCCGGATTCGTCGGAGATGAGGAGATCGTCGGGAGTGAGGAAGTGTTTCGATTCGTCGAGGGCGAGGAAGGTTTCCCCGTCGGCGGCTTGGCGGACGACGATGGAGCCGGTGAGTTTCGCGGCATCGAAGGCGTGGAGCGGTTGGCCGAGTTCGTGGAGAACGAAGTTGGTGACGTCCACGATGTTATTGATCGGTCGCAGGCCGATGGATTCGAGGCGCTGCTTGAGCCATGCGGGGGATTCCTTGATGGTGACGCCGGAGATTCCAACAGCCGTGTAAAGCGGGCAAGCGACGGGGGAATCGATGCGGATGGTGGTGGCTGAGGTTGTTGGAATGGACGAGACGTCCATTCTCCTTAGTGGCGTTTTCAGCAAGGTCGCGAGTTCGCGGGCCATGCCGTAGTGGCTGAGGAGGTCCGGGCGGTTCGGGGTGACTTCGAGTTCCAACAAGGTATCGGAATCGAAGAGCTGCTTGACCGGCACGCCGATGGGCGAGTCTTCCGGAAGAATGAGCAGGCCGTCCTCACCGGGCGGCAGGCCAATCTCGACGGCGGCAGCGAGCATGCCCTTGGATTCCACACCGCGCATCTTGGTTTCGCCGATGGTGAAACCACCGGGAAGCTCGGTGCCGGGAAGGCAGCAGGGAACTTTATCACCGACCTTGTAGTTTTGTGCACCGCAGACGATTTGGCGGAGCTGGCCTTCACCGGCATCCACTTGCGTGACCTTCAGCTTGTCTGCATTCGGGTGCTGCACAGCTTCCATGATCTGCGCGACGACGATTTTTTCCGAGGCAATGCCTTTGGAAACAATTCCTTCCACTTCGACGCCGGCGAAGGTGAAGAGGTCGTCGATTTCCTTGATGGATTTCCCGGATAGATCGAGGTGGGTGGAGAGCCAGTTAAGTGAAACGTTCATGGAAAGCTATGGTGAAGAGATTTCTTCGTCTTGTGTCTTGCGTCTTGAAGTCTTCTGTCTTCAAGCAAACTGCTTGAGAAAGCGTACATCGTTTTCGATGAGCAATCTGATATCCTTGATGCCCCAGCGGATCATGGCGAGGCGGTCGAGGCCCATGCCGAAGGCGAAGCCGGTGGTTTTGTTAGGATCGAAGGCGGTATCCTTGCGCGAGGTGTTGATGGCATCGAAGACGGCGGGATCGACCATGCCGCAGCCGGCGACTTCGATCCAGCGCGGGGCTTGGCCTTTGACGGTGAGTTTCACGTCGATCTCGAAACTTGGCTCGGTGAATGGGAAGAAGTGCGGGCGGAAGCGGACTTCGGTTTGTGCGCCGTAGAGTTCGCGGAAGAAGTATTCGAGCGTGCCCTTGAGGTCGGGGAGCGAGACGTCCTCGGCGACGTAGAGGCCTTCGAACTGGTTGAAGACCGAGAGGTGGGTGGCGTCGATTTCATCACGGCGATAGGCCGAGCCCGGGGCGATGATGCGGATGGGCGGTTTCGCGGATTCCATGGTGCGGATCTGCACGCTGGAGGTGTGGGTGCGGAGGAGTTTCCCGGAATCGAAATAGAAAGTATCCTTCTCGTTGCGCGCCGGGTGGTCGGCGGGGGTGTTGAGGGCATCGAAGCAATGGAACTCGTCCTCGATTTCCGGACCGTCGGCGAGCGAGAAGCCCATGCGGCGGAGGATGGAGATGGCTTCATCGCGGATCAGCGTGAGCGGATGCAGAGCTCCGGTGGCCACGGCGCGGGCGGGCAGAGTGACATCGATGCCGGTGAGTGCGGCTTGATCGGCGAGGTCCTGGAGGGCGGATTGTTTTTCCTCGAGGGCGGAGGTGATGGCGCTGCGGGCGGCGTTGAGGAGTTGGCCGACCTCGGCCTTATCCTCCTTGGGCACGTCCTTCATGCCGGCGGCGGCGAGGGTGAGGGTGCCTTTTTTACCAAGCACGGCGACGCGGACCTCCTCGAGCGAGCGCTCGTCGTGGGCGGTGGCGATTTGTGCAAGTGCCTCGGATTGAATGACTGGGATTTGCTCCTTCATGAGAAAGCCGATGGCCATAGCCCGAAACCCGCCCGGGGTCAAAGCCAAGCTGCGAGGAACTCGTTCAGGCTTCCAATGTGGGGGCGACTTCCCCGGCAGCATCGATGAACGAAGGAAAACGGGGTTCCCAGCCGGTGGCGCGGAGTTTGGCATTGGAGACCTGCTTGTGGGTCCAGCCGCGTTTGCGGTTGAGGTCACGCGGGCCGGAAGGCGGGAGAGGAAGGGAAAACTGCGCGGAAAGTGCTTGGTAGCATGCGAGTTGGGAAAGCGGGGTGGAGTCGCTTGCATTGAAAACACCACTTGCTCCGGTCGTGGCGAGATGGTGGGTGGCGCGAGCGGCATCATCGCGATGGATTTGGTTGAGAAAACGCCGACCATCTTCTTCGATGACGGCTTCGCCTGTTAGAAATTTCCTCAGAATCACACTGCGCCCCGGGCCATAGATGCCGGAGAGGCGGGCGACGATGCCTCCCGCAGCGATGACGATCTTTTCTGCCTCTAACAATAACGCGCCGGTTTCACGATCCGGAATGGCGGGGCTTTCTTCCGTGACGACCGAGCCATCGGTCTGCGCATAGACGGAAGTGCTGGAAGTGAACAACAAGGGCACACCGGGAAAGTGTTCTGTTAGATTCCGGCAACCATCGACATAGACATGCTGATAAGCTTCCGCCCCTCCCCTGCCGGAGGCGGCGCAGTGGACGATGAAATCCGGAAACACGTGTTTCTTCAGAGCCTTTACCGATGTCCAATCCCCCACATCGCATGGCAGGGTTCCTTCATGGGGTGATAGGGAAACGGGCAGGACTTCCCAGTCATTGTTGCGGAACTCATGCGTGATTTGCTGACCAAGATAGCCGTGGCCGATGAGGAGGAGTTGTTTCATGGCTGCGAGTATGCCTCATGAAAGCCGCGGCGCACGTCGGAACCATCCGAGTTCAGAAAATCCGCGCGCTGGACCATGAGCAGGTGGATGCGTTGCTTCACGGGATCAATCCACGCCTGGGTGCCGTATACCCCGCCGTGACCGAAGGTGCCGGGGGACAAGGTGGCGGTGACACCTTCTGGATTGCGGACGATGCACCAGCCGAGGCCCCATGCGTTGCCGGGGAGAAAACCGGTTTTGAGTTCACCGCTTTGCACGGTGGTCATGAGTTTTACCGATTCCGGCTTGAGATAGGTTTTCCCATCGAAGCTTCCTCGCTGGAGTACCATCTGGCAGAAGCGCAGGTAATCTGAAGCCGTGGAAAACAAACCGCCGTTGGCGAGCGGATAGCGGTTCCGATCCGTGATGGGTTTGCTTCCGAGAAAGCGGATGGGCGTTTTCTCCAACTTGCCATCCGGTCCTTTGAGATAACTGGAAGCGATGCGTGGAAGCTGTTCTTGCGTCGGATAGAATGTGGTATCTTTCATGCCAAGCGGACGGAACAAACGTTCATCGAGAAATTCAGGAAATGATTTCCCGGATACCACTTCCACCACACGGGCGGCGGTGTTGATGCCGGTCTGGCTGTATCGCCATTGACTGCCTGGGGCAAACTGCACGGGTTTTGTTAGAATGACAGTGATCAGTTCCGCGAGGGTTGTGATCTTTTCCGCCTCCGCTCCCGACACTTCGGAAAGGCCTGCGCTGTGAATGAGGCATTGACGGAGAGTGATGGAAACCGGATTGCCGGCCGAGTCTTTGAGTTGTGAAAACTCGGGAAGATATTT
>JALOTR010000283.1 GCA_025457805.1 Akkermansiaceae bacterium
CCAGTAAATCCGCCATCCGGGAGAGCCACACGGAGCGAGCGAAAAACACCGGCCCTTCCTTCAAAAAATGCGCTGCGCAGGAAATCGCGGCATCTTGGCGACCTCCCGAGGCCACCGCGGCGATACAGAAAATCATGCCGCTCCGCTCCCGGTGCTCCGGGCTGCCACCGCTATCGGGACGCCAGTCGTCACCGAGATTATCGAGCGGGTAGGATACATCCCCCAGATCAAACTTTATGGCTGCGGCCAGCCGCCGACAAAAATCTAATGAATCCCTGCTGCCGATACGCTGGGCGGCGGCTATTTCAGCGATCCCGACGTTCAGCGATTTCGCAGCTTCCGGCCGCACCGGGAGAATAAAGAGGCTCTCCATCTGCCGCAGATATTCGACGTATCCCGGTAGCACTCGCGCGGTCGCCGCCACGCGCACGATTTCGGATGCGAGGATGCGGATGTTCCCAGTTTCCTTTGCCGGGCCACAGAGTGCGTTGAGCTCGTCGGCTTCCGCACCGTAATAGGCATGATAGGCTCCGGGCGTGCCGACGCCCAAAGACGCGTGCCAAGGCAGGAACCGTTTTTCCCACCAATTCGCGGTGACCTTCCACTGCGCGAGTGCATCCTCGGGTTTCTCCGCCAGCGCGATTGCCTCCGCGATCTCATCCTGGTATCCGCTTTCGGAGTAACGCTTTTTCGGCACATCCATCAGCAGTTTCCATGTTGCCAGAGCCTCATTCTCCCGGCCGGAAAGCGCCATCAGGACGCCCGCGCGGAGGAGATGCTGAGCCACCGAGTCGAACTCCCGTCTTTTGTCGGCAAACTCCAGATAACAAACGATCGCCTCATTCCACTTGCCCTGCCGCTCCAACACCTCACCCAGCCGGTGGCCTGCAGAATGTTCGAAGTCGGTGTCGAAATCAGGATGCTTGCGCATTTCCCTATATAGCTTCTGCGCCTCGGCAAACCGCCCCCGAGCTGTGAGCCAACTGGCTTTGACGAACCTTATCTCCCAGTGGTTCGCATCCTTGGGGGGCATGGTGTCGGCGATTTCCATCACCGCTTCGAAATATTTTTGGTTTCCCCCGTCACCAGCGGGCAAGGAAGCGATGTGCTCGAGATAGAGCCAGAGCTGGTGGGAAAATCCGGGTGCGGCGGTGGATGCCTCGAAGTAGCGCGCCATCAACCGCCGCCATTCCGCGCGATCCTTCCGTGCCAGATCATTGAGGCGTTTCTCGGTGGCCTCGGCCGTTTCTCCCTCGGGAATGGCGTCTCCCAGGAAATCGTCCGGACGCTCACGTCGCAGCCACTCAACCAGCGCTAGCCGGAGCTTTTCCATCCGCTCCGTCAGATCATTGGAGGCGGAAAGCTTCGCCAGCGACTTTTCCAGACGCTCCTTGTGTGTCGGCGTCGCGGCCCTTGCGATGGCTTCCTCCAGCCATACCATGGCTTTCCGTGCGTCCGCTTTCGCAAGGGACTGGATGGCGAATTCGCCCTCATCTGAGGAAAGATCGAAAAGTTCCGCATCCGTGAGGATCTCCACCAGTCGTCCGCCCTTGCCCGCTTTCCCCAAAGCGGGAATCAGAAGATCCAGTGCAGTGTTGGCTGCCTCATTCCTCATACCGAGAGCCTGCTCCAGCAGCCCGAGGGCTTCCTCCGGCACCACTTCCGCATCCGTAACCAGCCAATTCCCCGCCATGGTCGCAGCCCAGCCCCGGCGAAACGAGGAGACAGATTTGTCGCCCGCTATGGCCCGCATGATTGCCATCGCTTCGTCCTTCCGCTCCAGCTCCTTGAGGGACAGTGCCCTGAGATAGCGGGCGTAGGCGATGAATTCCGGACGCACGCCGTCCGGGGCTGGCTCGAGCTTCGCGAACCCGCGCTCAGCATTTTCGTAGTCCCCGTCGGTGTGGAAAAGGTAGGCGATTTCAGTGCGGGCTTCGAAAATCGATTCCTGCTCATCCGGGAAATCCCGCAAGACCTGCCGCAGCGCCGTGCCGCGCCGCTCGGTGTCGCCATTGCGGGGATAGAGCCGGTTGACGAGTTCCAGTTGTCCTTCACCGGTGGGCATCACCGGCATGTTGATGGGCTTGGCCTCGATCCCTTCGGCGGTGTCCACTCCCTTCTTTAGAAGCAGCGGGATTTCCAGCCATGAAAACAAGGTGCGGTTCACCCGCGCCGCTGCGGCAACCTGATCAGGCGGAATCAATGCCACGAGGCACCGCACATCGATGCCGCCCGTGTAACCATTTTCGGCCGCTGCCCATTTCGCGCTCACCTCGTAATGCGGGGTCTTCATTGCCAGAGGCGCGGGCAGTGTCTCCGCCGCCCAAATCTCCGGCAGACGGACGTTCGCCTCGACATGGATCCGATCCGGCCACATCTGGAAGGTGGTTTTGCGGTCTTTCCCGTCGCCAAAATCGTTGTAGAGGCCGCCCGAGGAAGGCATCGGCAGGCTGATCCGCTGCTCATCATCCGTGGGGCGCGGCGGACATGTGAAGTAAACCTTGGCCTCGTATTCATCGATGGTCCGCCCCAGTTCCGGCAGCACGAAATCCACCACCTCCGCGCCCGCGATGAAGCCCGAAACCCTGTCCCGCAAACGTGATTTCGCGGTGTCGCGATCCAGCCCTGCCAGCGATCCCGCGAGGCTGATTGCATAATAACCGGAGGATTTCATTGTCAGCCATCCGGAAATCCGCCCCGCTTCATCCAACTCAATGTCAAAGACGTATTGGTCGGTTCCCGCGTTGGCGGCGGGCGTGCGCAACCACTTCGCCTTCGCCTCGCCCACTATGAGAACGTCGCGTTCCGCCGAGGAAGGAGCCAACATGCCGGGGCGTCCGTGGCGTATCGTCGGGTCGCAGAAAACCACGTTTTCTGCTCCGTTTGCTGCGGGGAAATTTACGGCCACGATGGCATGATCGAAGTGACGGAAGTCCGGAATCTCCTTGCGGACAAGGCCGGCGTGGCGGGTGTTGATCAAGGAAAGGCGCGCTTCGATGCCCTTGTGGCGCAGCATCGCCGCGAGCAGGTTCGACTTGTCCTTGCAGTCGCCGTATTGGTTTTCCCAAACCGTGGCGCAGGGATAAGGCTGCAAGCCCGAGACTCCGAACCCAAGTGCCTCGTAGCGGAGGTCGTTGGCGACCTTGTCATACAGGATCCCGAGGATTTCATCCGGACTCGCCGCATTGGCCGTCCATTCATCCACCTGCGCCTCAAGCTTATTTCCCAGTTCGAAGCGCTCGCCGAGGATGCCCGCATACCAAGCGGCCACCCCGTCCCAATCCGCGAAAGTGGTGAGCCAAGTAAGGGGGCCGGTTTGTAGCGCGGGTGCCATGTTCGGCTCACTTGGCGCGGACTCGATCAGGCCACTCACCCATGCCAAGCGGATACGACCTTCGGGGGAGGGCGGCGATGTCATTTTCGGTGTCGCGCCAAGCTCATGTGCCGCCAGTTTCCCTTCCCATGAAGCGGGAATGTCGATCACACTTCGTTTGGAAACGACAGGCCATCCCGCCGTCCAGAAGATCAGTTCGCCATGTCCTCCCGCGACCGACGGTTCCGTTCTCTCATAAACCACCACGACCTCGCAGATCACCCCCGGTTTCACATCCGGAAATACCAAAACGAGATCCTCCGCGTCATCATAAACGCTTCCGGACGCCTTCGTCGATTTTTGGGTGAAAACAGCGTTCGGGCCGGGGAGTTTCTCGCTGCCGTCGGGCAGGATGGTTCTCGCGCTTACGAGATGGATTTTCTCCAGGCGGGAGTGGAACCGGAACCGATCCGTGGCGATCTGCTCCGCGCCTTTCTCCGTACGCGCTTCATACACGTAACGCAACGCCCTGACATAGGTTCCGTCATCCTCCACACGGGTGATGGTTTCCTCCAGGAGAACCATGCCCGCATCCTCCTTTCCGTGCTCGGGAGATCTTGCCGCGAGGACATCCTCCATGGGTAGCAACAAGGGTGCAATGGCTGTCTCATAGATGGCGGGCGGCGTCCTGGAAACTTCCGCAGCGAGGCTTACGCAAGCACCGGAGAGCAGGGCGACAAACATATGGAAATGAGGTTTCCAAAGGGAGGCCTTCATATGCCGATGAGGGTGAGGTGCTTGATCCGGAGGCAACATGGTGGCGTGACTTTACTTGGACGAACCGCCCTTCCAAGACCAATTAACTGGATCCTCAGTAACTCCGGATTGGTTGGTTGATGCGCTGTTCCCTGGTTCACGCCGGAAGATCCTCGACGCCGTGGCCGTGGACATGGGTGAGACTGAAGCGGCGACCTTGGAAGGTGTGGGAGAGGCGGGTGTGGTCGATGCCGAGTTGATTGAGAATTGTGGCGTGGAAGTAGTGCACTTGGACGGCCCCGGGGGGGAACTTGTCCTTCGAGGGATCCATCGCCTGTTCATCGGCACCGACGATGTTGTAGCCGCAGTCGTCGGTCGCGCCGTAGGACATGGCTGCCAAGAGTTTGCCTGCTAGAAGTTTACTTTCTGTAGGAGGCCTCTGAAAGAGCCAATGCGTCGCCCCGGAGTGCGGAAAAATAGGGGTTGCGGGGGAAAATGGAAGTCTGGGTAGAGCTGGAATACTGAAAGGAAGAAATCTCCACAGAGCGCCGGGGTGTGGCGGAATCAGGAGATTCATCAGGAGATTCCCGACGGAAAATCGTTAGATGTTTGCGTAGCTTTCCAGTTCGCTTCGCCAAGATTTCTTTTGGTAGTGGTTTTGGGAATTCGGTTGTTTGACTTTCAATTCTATTTTAGAACGAGGAGCTTCTTGAAGAGTCGGTGGAGCAAAAAAATGGGTTGCTTGAATCGTCGCCATTCGCCCTCCCGTCAATCCCCTGTGGGACAGGCGGGAAGGCTGGGTGCGGATTGGTCAATGGACTCAGGCTGCGGCTTGTTCGGCTTGTTCGGGTTGTTCCGAGGTTTCCGGAACTTCGGCGACTTCGCCAGTTGGGTTCCCGGCTCCCAAGGTCACGCGCATCGGCATGATGACGCAGAACCTACCGTTGGGATTGCGGCAGATACCCGGGCTCAATTCATCGACCAGGCAGAGTGTGGCTCCGATCTCCAGAGCGTCTGCCAGATATCGCGGGTGGAACGCGGTGAGGGGAGGCTTGCCTTCGATTTCAAC